>CAYQGF010000478.1:0-2978 GCA_964416885.1 uncultured Iamiaceae bacterium | reverse complement strand
CCGTCGTGGTGGCGGCCGACTCGGCCGCCCGCGACGAGGAGTCCCGCGCCCTGGCCACCCAGTTGCGGGAGGGCCTCGAGCGCCGCATCGAGGCCGACCACGCGGCCTGGCTGGCCGAGATGGGCCAGCTCCTCGACGACGGCCGGGTCGTCCGGGCCCTCCGGGTCAGCTCCCGTCCGCCCAAGGCGGGCGTGCCGCTGCCCCCCGAGCTGGCCACCCGGCTGGCCGAGGCGGCCACCGCGTCGCTGACGGCCGACACCTTCGACGACCGCTGGGCCACCGTGCTCGACGCGCTGTCCCTCTCCCCCGTCCACGCCCGGGTCGCTCCCGCGTCGGTGCCGGCCGAGCCGTCCGACGAGCTCAAGACGACCGTGGCCGGCTTCGGCTCCCGCGTGCCGCTGGTGGCGCAGGCCCTCGGGGTCGAGCCCACTGCGGCGCCCCGTCGTCCCCGCCGGGGTGGCCCGGCCCGGGGCAAGGCGAGCGGTGGAGGCGGTGGGCGCCCAGGCGCCCCCAAGCCGCCGGCCCCCAAGGCCGAGGCCCCGGCCCCGCCCGCCGCGGCCGAGCCCGAGGCACCGGTGGAGGCCCCCGCCCCCACCGAGCCCGAGGCCGCAGTGGAGGCCCCGGAGGCCGCAGTCGCGGAGGTCCCGGAGGCCGCTCCGGCGCCCGAGGCCCCGAGCGAGACCGACAGCGCCGCCGAGCCGACGACCACCGACGCCCCCGAGGCCGAGACGGGGCCGGAGCCCGCTGCGGCCCCTGAGGTCGAGGCTGTCCCGAGCGCGCCGACGGCCACCGAGGCCGAGGAGACCGTGGTCGCGGCGGCCCCGGAGGCGGCTCCCGCCTCGGAGGCGCCGGCCGAGCCCACGCCTGAGCCCGCTGCGGTCGAGGCCGGGCCCGAGCCCGCCGAGGCGGCCCCGGAGGGTGACTCCCCCGCTACTTGACCGATCGGTCAGGTTGTCTGACTAGGGTCTGGCCATGGTCGAGTACGAGCTCGACGGCCACATCGCCGTCATCACCATCAAGCGCCCCGAAGCCCGCAACGCGGTCAACACCGCCGTCGCCCAGGGCATGGAGGCGGCCATCGACAAGCTGGAAGCGGACCCGGAAGCCTGGGTCGGCATCATCACCGGCGGCCAGACCGACAAGGGCTGGATCTTCTGCGCCGGGGCGGACCTCAAGCAGATGGCCACCGACCCCGGTGGCATGTCGACGCCCAAGGGCGGCTTCGCCGGGTTCGTCACCCGCGAGCGCACCAAGCCGGTCATCGCCGCCGTCGACGGCCCGGCCCTGGCCGGTGGCACCGAGATCGTGCTGGCCTGCGACATGGTCGTCGCCTCCGAGACCGCCGTGTTCGGCATCCCGGAGGTCAAGCGCAACCTGGTCGCCGCGGCCGGCGGCCTGTTCCGCCTCCCCCGCAAGATCCCCCGCAACATCGCCATGGAGCTGGCCCTCACCGGCCGGCTCGACTTCCCGGCCGAGCGGGCCCACCACTTCGGCCTCGTCAACCACCTGGCGCCCGAGGGCGGCGCCCTGGCCCGGGCCAAGGAGCTGGCCGGTCAGATCTGTCAGGCCGCCCCCCTCGCGGTCGCCGAGAGCCGCAAGATCGTCATCGAGGCCACCGACCAGCCCGACGAGGTCGGCTGGAAGATGTCCGGCGAGGGCATCATGAAGATGTTCGGCACCGAGGACTTCACCGAGGGCCTCACCGCCTTCGCCGAGAAGCGCGACCCGGTCTGGAAGGGCAAGTAGGTCAGGCGATCGTCGGGATGATGCCGTGCTCCGAGAGGAGCTCGGCCAGCCCCGGCACCAGCACCTGCTCGGCGACGTCGCCCAGGGGGGCCCAACGGGCCTCCCTGGCGTCGTCGCCGGCGACCGGCTCACCCCGCTCCATCAGGTGGACACGGTGGACCAGCACGACGAAGTGGCCGGCCTCGGAGATGTCCTCCCGGACCGCCAGCAGCTCGCCACAGGCGCCCTCCAGCCCGGTCTCCTCCCACAGCTCCCGGGTGACCGCCTCGGCCAGCAGCTCTCCCGCCTCGACCGTCCCCCCAGGGAGCGCCCAGGCCCCCCGGTAGGGCTCCTGGCCCCGCTGGACCAGCAACATGTCGTCGCCGTCGGTGACGACCGCCGAGACGCCCAGGAGGGGGCGCTCCCTCACGGCCGGGCGACGAGGTCGCGATGGACCAGGATGGCCCGGGCGGTGAGCCCGAATCGCTCGAAGAAGTTCTTGCTGTGCCGCATCCCCGGGAGGGCCATGGCATCGATGCCCCGGCACCCGTGGGCGGTGGCCCAGGCCAACAGCTCCTCCATCAGCGCGGCTCCGAGCCCGACGTCGCGGAAGCCGGGCTCGACGTAGACGTCGCTCACCACCGCGATCGACGTCCCGTCGGCGAGCTGCTCCCGGTGGGCGGCGGCGTACCCGGCAGGGGCCGCGGCGAACAGCCCGAGCAGGACGACCCCGGTGTCGCCGGCAGCCTCGGTGAGGTCGGCCGTGAGCGTGGCCGGCAGCGGGTCGGGCCGGCCGTGCAGGAGCTGCCACATGGGGCCGCCCCGTTCGGTCCCCATCTCGGCCCGGGCCACCTCGGCCAGCCGGACCAGGTCGTCGAGGTCGTCCGGCGTGGCGACCCGCACCGTCTCCACGACTACCCGGAGGCCTGGAGCTGGCCGATCCGGTTCAGGATCGTCTTGCGGCCCCGCCCGGCCGACTCGTAGGCCCGGACGGCCTCGAGCTCGTCGGCCGACAGTGCCCGCAGCCGGGGCACGACCTGGCTGGCGGCCAGGCTGTCGTAGTCGGGGATCGCCAGGTCGGAGGGGTCGAGGGCCGGCCCGGTCGAGGGCGCGGCCTCGGGCTCCGGGGCCGCCTCGACGACCGGGGCGGGCGCCGCCGGCTCGGGGGGCGGGGACGAGGCGGACGGGGCCGGGGCGCCGGGCCGGGCCACCAGCCCGAGGTCGGCGAGGACCCCCTCGACCTGCTCCTGGAG
>CAYQGF010000477.1:0-2985 GCA_964416885.1 uncultured Iamiaceae bacterium | reverse complement strand
CCGTTGCCGCACAGCTCGGCGGTGGTGCCGTCGGGGTTGAAGAACTCGGCCCGGGGCACAGCGAGGGTGTCGTCGACGAAGTAGATGCCGTCGGAGCCGAGCGGCCCGGCGCGGTCGCACAGGTGACGGGCGAAGGCGGCGGCGTCCTCGGCGGTGCCGAAGAGGGCGGCGGTCGGACGGTCGATCAGGAAGATGTCGTTCGACGAGCCGTGGGCCTTGACCACCGTCAGCTGCTCGCCCATGGCGCTCACGGTACCGGCGCGGGCCCCTCGTCCGACCGGTCGTCCGGCGGGGAGAACCAGCCCGCGGCCGCGGCATCGTCGAGCAGGGCGGTGGACAACTCGTGCAGGGCCGGCGCCCACTCGGCCACCACGGCGTGACGCTGGCGGGCCTGCGCCTCGGTGCGTCCCTTCTCCTGCCACATGCGCCCACCCGAGGCGTGGTTCACGAGCAGCGGCGCCATCCGGTCGAGGGCGTGGGCCAGCCGGGCCTCGGGGGTCTCGGCCGCCTCGAACTCGGCCCACCAGGCCCGGAGGGTCGAGGCCTGGTCGGCCGGGAGCAGGCCGAAGATGCGGTCGGCGGCCACGGCCTCCCGCTCGGCCTTGGTGGCCCGACCCTCGACGTCCCACGGCGGCGTGTCACCGGCGTCGACCTCGACCAGGTCGTGGACGATGCACAGGGCGAGGACGTGGCCGACGTCGACCGGCTCGGCGCTCCGCTCCGCCAGCACGATGGCCATCAGGGCGACGTGCCACGAGTGCTCGGCCGAGTTCTCCCGGCGCGACCCGTCGACCAGCGGGTTGGCCCGCTCCACCGTCTTGAGCCGGTCGGCCTCCACCAGGAAGGCCAGCTGGGCGGCGGCGCGGTCGTCGATCCCCTCGGGAGCCATCCCGCCATCGTCGCGCTGTCGGACCAGGACGGGGCACGGCATGAGTACCGTCCGGGGATGGCCGACGCCGAGCACCCGAACGTCCTCGCCGTGGGCGCCGCCCTGGCCGAACGGGGGGCGCCGTTCGCGGTGCGGGTGCTGCCCGACGCGGTGGCGACGGCCCAGGCCGCGGCCGACGCCCTCGGCGTCGAGGTCGGCCAGATCGCCAACTCGCTGGTGTTCTCGGCCGACGGCGAGCCGCTGCTGGTGCTGACCTCCGGCGCCCACCGGGTCGACACGGTCAAGGTCGCGGCCGCCCTGGGCGTCGCCTCGGTCGACCGGGCCGACCCCGCCTTCGTCCGGTCCGCCACCGGCCAGCCCATCGGCGGCGTCGCCCCGGTCGGCCACCCGGCCCCGGTCCGCACCCTGGTCGACGTGGCCCTGGACGGCTACGACGAGGTCTGGGCCGCCGGCGGCATCCCCCACGCCGTGTACCCCACCACCTTCGCCGAGCTGGTCCACGTCACCTCCGGCACCCCCACCGAGGTGGCGTGATGGCCGTCGTCGACCTCAGCCACCCCGTCGCCGACGGCACCGTCACCTACCCGGGCCTGCCGGGGCCGACGATCAGCGACCACCTGAGCCGGGAGGCGTCGCGGGCCGTCTACGCCGACGGCTACGAGTTCCAGATCGGCCGCATCGAGATGGTCACCAACACCGGGACGTACCTGGACACGCCGTTCCACCGCTTCCCCGACGGCCACGACCTGACCGGGCTCGACCTGGCCCGGGTGGCCGACGTCCCCGGCGTGGTCGTCGACGTCCCCGCCCAGGAGGCCGGGCCCGACCTGCTCGCCGGGCTGACCGACACCGACCTCGCCGGACGGGCCGTGCTGTTCCGCACCGGCTGGGACACCCGTTGGGGCACCGACGGCTACGGCGCGCCCGAGCACCCGTTCCTCGCCGGGGCGACGGCCGAGCGGCTGGTCGAGGCGGGGGTCGCACTGGTCGGCATCGACTCGGTCAACATCGACGACACCCGCGGCGGCGAGCGGCCCATCCACACCACGCTGCTCGGCGCCGGCATCCCTATCGTCGAGCACCTCACGAGCCTCGACGCCCTGCCGTCGCACGGCTTCCGCTTCTTCGCCGTCCCTCCCGCCATCGCCGGCCTCGGCACCTTCATCGTCCGCGCCTTCGCCGTGACCTGACCCGACGACCGGCCACCGCCGGGCTCCACTGTCACACCCCCTCGTCATGATGCGGGCATGTGCGAGATGTGCGACGGCGGCAACATCGCCGACCTGGTCGAGGACCTCGACCGCTTCATCGACGAGACCGGATGGGCCGTGCAGGCCGTGGTGCCCCGGCCGGGCCACGTGGGGTGGGCGTACACGATCGGTCTGGCCGAGGTCTTCGGCCACCCGGAGCTGCTGATGGTCGACCACGACATCGGGCGGGCCGGGCGGATCGTCAACGGCCTGGGGATGCGGATCCGTGACGACCGCCTCCAGCTGGCGCCCGGGGACCAGGAGGCGGTGGGCGGCATCGACGTCGAGCTCGTCGAGGTCCATCCCGTGCACCTGTGCGGCGAGGCCCTGGCGATGTGGCATGCGCTCTACGCCGACATACCGCCCCAGATGCGGCCTCGGCTGGCGGCCCTCCAGGTCCGGGCGCCGTCGCTCATCGAGGGCACCCACCGGGACATGCGGGCCCGTCTCGACCAGGCCTTCGCCCGGTTGCCGAACGCCTGACGCGCTCGGTGGGTCAGGGAAGGAGGGCCACCAGGCGTTCGAGGACGGCGAGACGGCGATCGGGCGGGCCGTCGAGCTTGGCCAGCACGGTGGTGATGCCGACCGAGGCGTGGAGCTCGAGCCGGGCCGCGACCTCGGCGTCGGAGCCGATCAGGTTGGTGAGCCGGCCCAGGTCGAGGGGCACCGCCGCGGCTGCGGCGTCCCGGTCGCCGGACCGCCACAGCTCCTGCACCCGAGCCACCTCGTCGGCGTAGCCCAGCCGGCCGAAGGCGTCGTTGTAGAAGTTCCGTCCGCCCGAGCCCATGGCGCCGATGGTGAAGGCGTAGCCGGCGGCGTGACGGGCCACCGCGGCCTCGGTCTCGG
>CAYQGF010000476.1:0-2993 GCA_964416885.1 uncultured Iamiaceae bacterium | reverse complement strand
GGCGAGGCCGCGGCCGAGTTCACCTTCACCCCGCTCGACGCCGGTGGCCCGCTCACCAAGGACGCCCTGGAGAACGGCGACATCGACATCGCCCTCCTGTTCTCCAGCGACGGTGCCATCGCCGCCAACGAGTGGGTCGCCCTCGAGGACGACCAGGACCTCCAGCCCGCCGACAACTTCGTCCCGGCCATCCGCACCGAGGCCAGCAGCGACGACATCGCCGCCGTCCTCGACGCGGTGAGCGCGGTGCTCACCGTCGACGCCATGCAGGAGATGGTCGCGGCCGTGTCGATCGAGGGCGACCAGCCCGAGGAGGTCGCCGGCACCTGGCTGGAGGAGAATGACCTCCCCGGCGACCTCACCGCCGAGGGCTCGATCAACGTCGGCAGCGCCAACTTCGCCGAGTCGACCATCACCGCCCAGCTCTACGGCCAGGCCCTGGCGGCCGCGGGCGTCGACGTCAGCTACACCCCTGACATCGGTGCCCGCGACGTCTACTGGGAGGCCCTGACCAGCGGCGAGGTCGACCTGGTGCCCGAGTTCACCGGCACCCTGCTCGGCTTCCTCGACCCCGAGGCCACCGCGTCCCCCGACGTCGAGGAGGTCCTCGCCGCCCTGCGCCCGCTGACCGAGGAGGAGGGCGTGAGCGTCCTGGAGCCGGCCGAGGCCGACAGCGTCAACACCTTCGTCGTCACCCAGGAGACCGCGGACGAGTACGGGCTCACCACCGTGTCCGACCTGGCCGGCGTGCCCGACCCGCTCACCCTCGGCGGTCCGCCCGAGTGCCCCGAGCGGCCCTACTGCCTCCTGGGCCTGGAGGACACCTACGGCCTGAAGTTCGCCTCGTGACAGGTCGCCGGCCGCTGTCCGGGTGACCGCCCGGCCAGCGGCCGGCCACCACACCGGCTCCTGAGTGGTCGCCGGCTCGGCTGGCGCCCGCACCAGGAGCCTCCGGGGCTGCCACGGAGGCCGAGCGGAGCGAGGCCGACCAGATGGGCAACGGGCCCACCGGGCCGGGTGGGCACCTCCGACCCGCACCGGCGCGCTCGGTCGTCGCGGGATGGGAGGATGGGGAGGTGAAGGAACCTCCGAGTCCCACCCGGCCCCCGGCCGTCCTCGACCTCAGCGCGGCGCGGGAGGACTACCAGGCCGTCGGTCTCCGCCGGGCCGACCTGGCCCCCGACCCGCTCGACCAGTTCCGGTCCTGGTACGCCGAGTGGGAGGCCCTCGAGCCCTTCGACCCGGCGGCGGTCGCCCTCGCCACCGCCACGCCCGAGGGTCGTCCCTCGGTCCGCTTCGTGTTGGCCCGTCGGGTCGACCACGGGTTCTGCTTCTTCACCGACACCACCAGCCGCAAGGGGGCCGAGCTGGCCGCCAACCCGCAGGCGGCGTTGTGCTTCGGCTGGATCGCCATGAGCCGGCAGGTGCGCGTCGTCGGCTCGGTGGAGCGGCTGGCCGAGGCCGAGGTCGACGAGTACTGGCTCAGCCGTCCGCACGGCAGCCGGGTGTCGGCCGTGGCCTCGGCCCAGAGCCAGCCGGTCGCCGACCGGGCGGCCCTGGAGGACCGGCGGGACGAGGTCGCCGATGCGGTGGGCGACGGCCCGGTCGAGCGGCCCGTCGGCTGGGGCGGCTACCGGTTGGTGCCCGAGGAGGTCGAGGTCTGGCAGGGTCGCTCCGACCGCCTCCACGACCGCTTCCTCTACACCCGCACCCCGGACGGCTGGAGCATCCAGCGCCTCATGCCCTGACCCCCGACCCCCGAACTTTGAGCGGAAAAGACCGCTGAGCGGAAAAGATCACTCAAAGTTCGGCGTTGGGGCGTCGCAACAGCACGATGAGCGCCACGACAGCCACGAACAGCGCGAGGGCGAGGCCCAGCTCGGCGCCGCCGATGCCGTGGACCCAGACGCTGATGTCCGACGACCAGCCCGTCACCCGGCGGACGATCGGGTCGCCGACCAGGTCGCCGTTCTGGAGCCGGATCTCGGTGTAGCCGTACCAGACGAGGTAGAGCCCGCTGAGCACCAGGATGACGCCGGCGGCCCGGCCGACCCCGGCGACGGCCCGCCGGGCCAGGGCCGCGAGCGACCCCCGCGCCAGGGCGGCCGACACCGACAGGGCGACCAGGACCAGCGAGAAGCCGGCGGCGAAGGCGGCGAGCTGGGCCAGCACGGTCGGCCAGGGCTGACCGAACGACAGCCCCACCACGCCGACGAAGGGGCCGAGGGTGCACGACACCGATACCACCGCGTACGAGACGCCGTACAGCGCCATCGCCGCCGTGCCCCGGCCCGAACCGGTCCGGTCCAGGCGGGGGACGGGGAGCTTCACCTGCTTGCCCAGCAGGAGGGCGACGCCGAGGGCGGCGACCCCGAGGCCCACGACCGGTGTGATCCACGGGGTCACCCGCGCCGCCCGGGCCGAGGCCGCGCCGGTGAGCATCCCGAGGGGGGCGAACACCGCCATGAACCCGGCCGAGACGGTCAGGGCGACCACCACGGCGCGACCGACGGCCCGACCGACGGCCCGGTCACCGGCGGGCTGGTCGTCGTCGCCGCTGATGAACCACCCGAGGTAGGCGGGCAGCATCGGCAGGGCGCACGGGTTGACCGTGGCGAGCATCCCCGTGGTGAAGGCGAGGAGCAGGCGGGCGTCGCCCATCAGCCGCACTCCTCGAGCTGCTGGTTGAGCAGCGACTGGTTGATCTTCTCGCAGAGCCGTTCGCTCGACACCTGGCGGCGGACGGTGTCGACCACCGTGCCGTCGGCATCGACCAGGACCGTGGTCGGGAACGTCGTGACGTCGAGGGCGCGGATCAGCTCGCCGTCGGTGTCGCGCACCAGGTCGTAGGTGACGCCGGTGCGCTCGGCCATGGCCCGGGCCGCCTCCTCGTCGTCGTTGACGTTGACGCCCACGAACGCCACCGTGTCGCCGAGGGACTCGTGCACCCGCTGGAGGTCGGGCATCTCCTCGACGCAGGGGACGCACCAGGA
>CAYQGF010000475.1:0-2994 GCA_964416885.1 uncultured Iamiaceae bacterium | reverse complement strand
CGTAGGCGAACTGCCACGACCACTGGAAGCCGGTGACGGTGACGACGTGGTCGGGCTCGGCCGACGTGTGGTTGACGTCGCGGTAGGCCAGACTGCCGATCACGAACAGGACGGCGACGACGATCACCGGCACGACCGTGTAGACGACCTCGATCGGGATGTGCTCCTCGACCTGGGACGGCAGGACCTCGCTGCGCTTGCGGTAGCGGATGACCGACCAGGTGATCAGCCCCCAGACCAGGCCGCCGACGACCAGCGCGGCGATGACCGCCGGGGACCACAGGTCGAGGACGGTGTCGCCCTGCTCGGTGGCCGAGTCGGGCATGCCCAACCGGATCCCACAGCCCCCGAGGCCCAGCGTCACCCCGAGCGCGCCGATCGGGGCGGCGAAGCGGACGGGGGGCAGCCGACGCATGCAGGGTCGACCCTAGGACGATCCGCGTCGATCCGCGCCCGGGCGGGGCCGGAGCGGCCACGATCGCGGGGTGACCGGTCCGACGACCCCCTCGTGTCGTGTGTCGAGCAGCCGCAGACCGCTCCGACGTCCCGTCCGATGACGACAGTGACCGTGGACCTCGTGGTGTCCGTGGACGGCAGCATGGCCGGTCCCCACGTGCACCCCACCGACAACCCGGGCGGCGACGGCTCCGACCGGCTCCACCTCTGGCTGGCCGGCCTGGCGTCGTGGCGGGAACGTCAGGGGATGGAGGGCGGGCTCGACGACATCGACTCCCGCATCATCGGCGAGTGGTTCGCCACCACCCGAGCCGTGGTGATGGGCCGGACGATGTACGACAGCGCCGTCGACTTCTGGGGCGACGAGCCCCCGTTCCGGGCCCCGGTCTTCGTGGTGACCCACCGGCCGGAGGCGTCGGTCGAGAAGCAGGGCGGGACCTCGTACACGTTCGTCGCCGAGGGTGTGGCGGCCGCGGTGGAGCAGGCCCGCGCCGCGGCGGGCGACGGGAACGTCGACGTGGCCGGCGGCGTGTCGGTGGTGCGCCAGGCCCTGGCCGCCGGGCTGGTCGACGAGGTCCACCTCCACGTCCTGCCCTTCGTCATCCCCGGCGGGCAGCGGTGGTGGGACGCGGTCGGCCCGCTCGACCTGGAGCGCATCGGCGCCGTCGCCGGTGGGAACGCCGACCACCTCCGCTACCGGGTCCTCAACCGATGTCGCGGCGGCGGAGGCCGATGACCCCGACGACGGTGAGGGCCGCGGCGACCAGCGTCAGGAGGACGAGCGGGGCCCAGGTCACCGGCTCGGCCGGGACCGAGGGGACGTGGGAGAACGGCGACAGGTCCTTCACCCAACCGGGCAGGCGCAGCGCGTCGCCGAGGACACCGACCACGACGCCCGCGGCGACCACGGCCCAGGCCGCGGCCGTGGCCCGGGGCCACAGCCCGAACACGGCGACGGCCACCGCGACCGCCACCGCCACGGCCGGGAGGAAGGCCAGGGCGGCCGCGACCATCCGGGGCACCTCGCCCAGGTCGCCGATGGCCAGTCCGTAGGCCAGGCCCATGGCCGCGGCCGACACCACGACCAGGACGACGACCCCGACGGCCGCCACCACCACGTGGCTGCCGGCCCACGCCACCCGTGACGTCGTCGTGGACAGCACGAGCTCACCCCGGTACGCGGTCTCCTCGGACCGGGCGTGCAGGGCCGACTGCACCCCGAAGCCGGCCGCCAGCAGGGCGATGTAGACGAGCACCGTGGCCAGGAAGATCTCGGCCAGCGACGCGCCCTGCACCGAGGCCAGGTAGTCACGGATCTGCTGGTTGTCGCCGACGATGTCGTCGGCGGCGTCGGCGACCGAGCCCATGGCCAGGGCGAGCACGGCCGAGCCCGCGACCCACGCCGCCAGGGAGGCCCGTTGGAGCCGCCAGGCCAGGCCGAGCGGGGTCCCGAGCGTCGTCGTGGCCCGGGCCGGCCCGGGCCGGGGCGCGACCAGCCCGGCCCCCACGTCGCGGCGGGACTCGAGGCCCAACGCCGCCACCGTCATGACGACGGTGGCGACCAGGGCGAGCAGGAGGGGCCACCAACGGTCGCCGGTGTAGGGGTGGGTGGCCTGGGCCCACCCGAACGGCGACACCCACGAGAGCGCTCCGTTGCCGATGTCACCCACGGCCCGGGCCACGTACGTCGCCCCCATCACGGCCACCGCCAACCCGGACGCGGCCCGGCCGTGCTCGGTGACCTGGGCCGCGAGGAGGCCGACGGCACCGAAGGTCCCGCCCAGCGTGCCCAGCGCCAGGCCGAGGACGAGCGAGCCGCCGCCCCCGAGGTCCTGGGCAGCGAGCGCCGCCGCCGACCCCAGGGCGATCACGAGCGACGTCCCGACCACGACGGCCATGGCCGCGGCCGAGTGGGCATGGTGGCCGACCTCGGTCGCCCGGAGCAGCTCGGTGCGTCCGGCCTCCTCCTCGTGGCGGGTGTGGCGGACCACGGTCAGCAGGCCGAAGAGGGCGAAGCCGAGCGCCAGCTGCCACGTCTCGAAGGCGATCCGCCCGCCGAAGGTCTCCAGGCCCCGGGCCGGGCCCGAGAGGGCGATGATCGTGGCGTTGCCGTCGGCGGTACGGGCGTAGACGGCCAGCTCGGCCTCGTTGTAGAGGGACTTGATGCCCGAGGCGGTCCAGGCCACGAAGCCGACGAGGACGACGACCCAGATCGTCAACCACACGCGGTCCCGCCGGAGGGCGAGGCGGACGAGGGCGCCGGTGCCGGCGAACCGGGCGGTCATGCCGGGTCGTCGCCGTAGTGGCGGAGGAAGAGCTCCTCCAGGGTGGGCGGGTGGCTGGTCAGCGAGACGATGCCGAGCCGGCTCAGGTGGGCGACGGCGGCGTCGAGGTGGTCGGTGTCGACGTCGAAGCGCAGCCGCCGCCCCTGCACCACCAGGTCGTGGACGCCCGCCAGGGCGTCGACGTCGGTCGGGTCCGAGGCCACCTCGACGTCGAGCGACGTGCGGGTGAGGTGGCGCATCTCGGCCAGGGTGC
>CAYQGF010000474.1:1584-2997 GCA_964416885.1 uncultured Iamiaceae bacterium | reverse complement strand
CGCAGATGGCGTCGGCCTCGTCGTGCTCGCCGGTGAACAGGCTCCGCAGCTCCAGCCGGGAGAACCGCTCCCGCAGCTCGGCGATGGTGTCGGCGACCTCGGGCTCCAGGCTCTCGTCGCCCTCCTCCCGGGCCATCTCGGCCAGCGTCTCGGCATCCTCGACCCCGGACTCCAGGCCCTCGTAGGCCTCGATGTCGTCGACCACCGACGCCAGCTCGCCGGTGACCGCCCGGGCCCGCTCGGCGTCGTCCCACAGGTCGGGCCGGCTGGCCTCGGTCTCCAGCTGGGGCCGCCGGTCGCGCAGGTCGTCGATGCGGAGGTACTGGCGCGCCTCGTCCAACGACGTACGGAGCCGGGAGAGGTCGTCGGAGAAGTCACGCATGGGAGGCACGACGTTACCGCCGGACCCGGCGTACACGATGTGCCAGGCACTTCGCGTCCGCCGGACGTCAGCGGGAGCGGACCACCACGGTGCCGGCGGCCCGGTCGGTGAGGTTGCGGCGCAGCGGGTCGAACCCGGCCGTGACGAACAGGGCCATGGCGGCCGAGATGGCGATCGGGTGCGGGATCACGGCGACGACGGCCGGGAGGCCGATGCGGAGCGCCGACTCCCACCACAGCGGGCAGCGGCCGTTGACCTGGCGGGCGACCCGGACCCCGAGGGCGAACTTGCCCAGGGTCTGGCCCCAGAGGGTGATCGTCACCGTCTCGTACAGCACGGCGAGGGCGAGGAACGGCGCCGTGAGCACCATCCGGTCGCGCACGGTCGGCTCCATCGTCTCGGCCGTCGATGCCGCGTCGCCGCCGGCGACCACGTACACGAAGAGGGCCAGCACCGAGTACGGGATGACGAGCAGCAGGAGGTCGAGGATGCGGGCGACCGCCCGGGCCCCCAGGCTCGCCAGCGAGTTGACCCCCGAGGACGGGAACGCCTCCGGGGTGACCGGCATCCGGGGTTCCGTCGGCGGATGCCACTCATCGATCTCCATGCCGCTCCTCGACCCCTCAGTCCGCGGCGTCGGCGAGCGACTCGGACAGCGCCGGGTGGACCAGCAGGCTCTCGACGATGTCGGTGACCCGCAGCCCGGCGGTGACCGCCAGGGCCAGCACCGAGATCAGCTCGGCCGCGTGCTGACCGACGATCGAGCCGCCCAGCACCACCCCGGTGGCCGGGTCGGACACGATCTTGACGAAGCCCCGGGGGTCGTCGTTGATCAACGCCTTGGCCGACGCCGAGAACGGCACCTTGGTGACCCGGACCTTGCGGCCGCTGGCGAAGGCGTCGGCCTCGGCCAGCCCCACGTCCGCGATCTCGGGGTCGGTGAAGATGGCCGACGCGGCCTTGTCGTAGTCGAGGTGGCGGTGCGGCCCCTGGTGGAGACCGAGGGCGTGCTCGGCGATCTTGCGGCCCTG
>CAYQGF010000474.1:0-1574 GCA_964416885.1 uncultured Iamiaceae bacterium | reverse complement strand
TGCATCGACGCCACCGACGAGAGGGGCAGCTTCCCCGACAGGTCGCCGGCGGCGTAGATGTGCGGCACCGAGCTGCGGCAGTTGTGGTCGACGACGACGTAGCCGTGGTCGGTGTCGACCCCGACGGCGTCGAGGCCGAGCTCCTCGGAGTTGGGGATCGACCCGATGCAGAGCAGGGCGTGGCTGCCCCGGGCGACCCGGCCGTCGTCGCAGCGCACCGCCACCCCGTCGTCGGCGACGTCGATCCCCTCGGCCCGGGCGCCCTTGAACAGCTTGACGCCCCGCCGCAGGAAGTCGTCCTCCAGCACCGCGGCGACCTCCGGGTCCTTCTGGGGCAGGACCTGCTGGCGGCTGACGATCAGGGTCACGTCGCAGCCGAAGGCCGAGAACATGTGGACGAACTCGACGCCGGTGACACCGGAGCCGATGACGACCAGGTGCGACGGCAGCTCGGCCGGCGGGTAGGCGTCGCGGGTGGTCAGGACGCGAGGGTCGTCGATCGGGGCGAAGTCGGGGATCCGGGGCCGGCTGCCGGTGGAGAGGACCACGGTGTCGGCCTCGACCACCTCGGCCGGGCCGCCGTCGTTGGGCGTGACCTCGACCTCGTGGGGGCCGACCATCCGCCCGGAGCCGGCGATCGTCCGCACGCCCTGGCTGTCGAGGAGGCCCCGCACCGACGCCTCCAAGCGGTCCTCGATCGAGCTGATCCGGGTGCGGAGGGCGGCCAGGTCGAGCGCGGGGGCGACCTCCTCCAGGCCCATGCCGGGCGCCTTGCGGAGGTCGTCCATGGCCCCACCGGTGGCGATCATGGCCTTGGACGGGATGCAGTCCCGCAGGTGGGCGGCCCCGCCGATGACGTCGCGCTCGATCATCGTCACCTCGGCGCCCAGCCGGGCCGCGACCGTGGCGGCCTGGTTCCCGGCCGGACCTCCCCCGATGACGACGAAGCGATGGGCCATGGGGCCGAGACTACGGCCTCCCCCAGGTGCCCCACGCCGTCCGGCCCGCGAACTTGGTCAACGCGCCACCCATACGGTGGCGCGTTGACCACATCTTCCGCACCCACACCACAACCTGGTCAGCGCGCCACCCATACGGTGGCGCGTTGACCACCTTTGCGGCTGCTTGACCGCGACGGAGGGCGGTGGGACGGTGACGCTCATGGATGCGCTGACGGTCGGACGCGACGGCGACGTCGTCACCATCACCCTGACGCGGCCGGAGCGACGCAACGTGCTGGCGCTCGAGGTGTTGGAGGCGCTGACCGCCGCGTTCGCCGAGGTCGGACGGTCCGACGCCCGGGGCGTGGTGCTGGCCGCCGAGGGGCCGGTGTTCTCCGCCGGCCACGACTTCGGCGACATGGCCGGTGCCGACCTGGCCGCCGCCCGGCACCTGTTCCGCACCTGCACCGACCTGATGGAGACGGTGCAGGCCATCCCCCAGCCGGTGGTCGCCCGGGTCCACGCCTTCGCCACCGCGGCGGGCTGCCAGCTCGTGGCCACCTGTGACCTGGCCGTCGCCGCCGAGTCCGCCGGCTTCGCCCTCCCCGGCGGACTCGGCGGCCTGTTCTGCCA
>CAYQGF010000473.1:0-2998 GCA_964416885.1 uncultured Iamiaceae bacterium | reverse complement strand
GCAGGAGCTCGGCCAGGTGGGAGCCGTCCTGGCCGGTGATGCCGGTGATGAGCGCACGCTTGGTCATGGGGCCCGAGTCTGACCGAGCCCGCCGCCGAGGTCTGCCAACCAGGTTGGCAGGCTGCGGCCCGTCGCCCCGTGGCACCCTGTCTTGGTGAGCGAGCGCAGCGAGCGAACCATCAAGCACGGGCCTTCTGGCGGCGGAGCTTGCGGAGCCGCCAGTGCTCATTGGTGCCCGGTGCGCGCGAACGCCGTGGGTATCTCCCGCGGCCCGATGGCGCACCAATGAGCACGTGGGAAGAGCAGACGTGGCCGGGGAGGCCACCGGGGTCGGCGTCGCTCGCCACCCGCATCGGGGTGCTGCGCACGACGGCCGGGCTCACCCAGCAGCAGCTGGCCGAGCGCATCGGGGTGTCCCGGGTGGCGGTGTCGCACCTGGAGGCCGACATGAGCTCGCCCGATGCCCGCACCGTGACCCTCCTGGCCAGCGTGTTCGGGCTGGAGCCCCACGAGCTGGTCGACGGCACCGACTACCCGCTGGCCAAGGCCGACCGGCTCCCGCTCGTCGTCGCCCGCCACACCGAGGTCGCCCACCAGGTGGCCCTGATGGACGCCGACCTGGCGTGGGTGGAGGGCCCCGACGCGGTGCCCGTCGACCCCGACCGGGCCGAGGCCGTCCGCCAGCGGTGGCGCACCGACCTGGCCAAGCTGGCCGCCCTGGTCGTCGACCCCGCCGAGGCCGCCCTCCTGGCCGCCGCCCGCGCCCGCCTCGACCGGTGACCGGCGTCCGCTTCGAGGTCGTCCCGGCGGAACGGGCCGGCGACCCCGCGCTACGGGAGCAGCTCCTGCGGGTGTGGGTCGACGTGACGAACGCCGGCGGGAGCGTCGGCTTCGCGGCCCCGGCGCCGGTCGACGCCATCGCGGCCACGCTCGACGCCGCCCTGGCTGCGGTGGCCTCGGGCCGGGACGCCCTCGGCGTGCTGCGGGCCGCCGACGGACGGGCCGTGGGCATGGGGATCCTCGTCTCCCGGGGCGTCGACCTGTTCGCGCATTGGCGGACGGTGCTGCGGGTGATGGTCCACCCGTCGCTCCAGGGCACCGGCGCCGGGCGGACGCTGATGGAGGGCCTCCACGGCCTGGCCCGGGACCTCGGGCTGGAGCACCTGCACCTGAGCGTGCGGGGCGGCGAGGGGCTGGAGGGGTTCTACGACCGGTTCGGGTACCGGGTCGTCGGCACCCACCCCGGCGCGGTGCGGCTCAGCCCCACCGACACTCGCGACGAGCTGTTCCTAGTGGCCGACCTCACCCGGTGAGCAGGGTGGCGGGGTCGCCCACGGCGATGGCGCCCGGCTCCAGCACGAGGGCGTAGGCCCGGCTCACGGGGCCGTGACGGGCGTGCATCCGGTCGAAGCGGCCGTCGGCGAACCACTGGGCGTTCTTGCGGCACGGGGTGGCGAACGCCCATACCTCGCAGAGCACCGAGCCGAGCCGGAGGCGGACGCCGGGCCGGGCCCGCTCCCAGGGCAGCCCGCTGAGGGTGACGTTCTCCCCGGCCCGCCCGGGGGCGAGGGTGTCGCCACCGGCGACGAAGGCGTCGATCACCTCGGTCGACCACAGGCACAGGCCCTGCCAGGGGCGGCCGTGGTACCGACGGTCGGCCTGACGGTCGCCGACGACGCCGTCCCAGCCGACCTCGACCGACGCCCGGGACGCCTTGGGGACGCCGCCGTCGCCCGCGGCCAAGTGGGTCACGGTGCCCTCCAGGTCCGGCCCCAGGACGCCGGCGGACCGCAGCGCGGCCGCGGCGGTGTCGCGGGCCGCGACCAGGGCGAGGAGCCCGGCGACCAGGTCGTCCTCGGCCAGGGCCCGGGCCGCCACGGCCTCGGCCCGGCGGGCCGCGACCTCGTCGTACAGGGCGTCGTGGCCCGTCGGCGGGACCGCGGCGGCCAAGGCGTCGAGCAGCCGCTCGGCGCGCGCCAGGGTCTGGCGGGCGTCCTCGTCCGTGTAGACGTACGGACCGACCTCGATCGTGGCCCCGGTCCCGGTCAACGGACCTCGGCGATCTCGTAGTGCACGTGGCCGTCCTCGAAGCGGCCCTTGGCCACCGCCTGCACCAGGTTGAGCCAGGCGTAGCGCTCGTCGCCGGTCTCGAAGAGCGGGGCGGTGTAGATCGGGCGGGTGCCCGGCCCCTCGCGGGCGTCGCTGCGGCCCTGGTAGGTGACGTGGACGAGGGCGCCGTCGTGGGTCTCGAGCGTCATGCGGACGTCGATGGTCTGGACCCCGTCGACGATCGTCAGCCAGTCGCCGCCGGACTGGCCCTTCGCGGTCCCCCGCAGGCGCTCGCCCTCGAAGGTGGCCGCCTGGATCTCGGCGAGGATGCGGAAGCCGGCCGGCCCCTGGCCGACGACGAGGTGCTCGCCGAGGGTGATGTCGGCCGTGCACAGCGGGACCAGCTCGATGCTCATGGCCGCCACGGTACGGCGTCGGCCGTCAGCGGGGCGGGCCGCCGAAGATGCCGCTCTTCAGCACGGCCCGGCCGTAGGGGCGCACCAGCTCCTGCAACCGCTCGCACCCCTCGTGGCCCAGCGCCTGCCACGGGGGGAGGGCGGCGGCGTCGGTGCGGTCCTCGACCCGTTGGCGCAGGTCCCGGCCCTCGGCCGTGAGGGTGCCGTCGGCGTCGAGCAGGCCCCGCGCCTGCAGCCGCTCCTTGGCCGCCGCCCACTCCGGGTCGGTGAAGCCCCGGGTGCGTTGGAGGATCGTCTCGGGCAGGCCGAAGTCGGCGCTGGCGGCATGGGTGACGAGGGCCTCGCCGTTGTCGAGGTCCTCCAGGACGAGGGCGGCGATGTGGCCGTCGCCCCGGTGCTCCCGCAGGAGGGTGGCGGCGTGGAACAGCTCCAGGTGGGGCTGCTCCGGCCAGGGCAGCCCGGCGTGGGCGGCGTACAACGGCCGGCCCTCGGGGCGACAGGCCTCCGCCGCGGTGCGGGCCAGGGCCGCGGCC
>CAYQGF010000472.1:0-3017 GCA_964416885.1 uncultured Iamiaceae bacterium | reverse complement strand
GAGCTGGGCGAGACCGTCCGGGTCAAGGAAGGCCCGTTCGCCAACTTCTCGGGCGAGATCGTCGAGATCAACGAGGACCAGCTCAAGGTCAAGGTCCTGGTCGACATCTTCGGCCGGGAGACCCCGGTCGAGCTCGACTTCTCACAGGTCGCCAAGTTCTGACCGCCACGCTCTGACCATCGGGGTCCGCCCCGTCGTCTGGCGCACCGCGCCACCGCCCCCGTACGCTGTTCCGTCCCCTCCGTGCTGACGCGCCGAGGATCGGATCGAAGCAGCCCAAACGAAGAAGGAAGTGCCCGCCGTGGCCAAGAAGAAGGTCCTGGCCGTCGTCAAGATCCAGATCCCCGCTGGTCAGGCCAACCCGGCGCCGCCCGTCGGCACCGCCCTGGGCCCGCACGGCGTGGCCATCATGGACTTCTGCAAGGCGTACAACGCCCAGACCGAGGCCCAGCGGGGCACGATCATCCCGGTCGAGATCACGGTCTTCGAGGACCGCACGTTCACCTTCATCACCAAGACCCCGCCGACGCCCGTGCTGCTGCGCGAGGCCGCCGGGATCCAGAAGGGCTCGCAGACCCCTGGTCGCGACGGCGCCGGTTCGGTCACCAGCGACCAGGTCCGGCAGATCGCCGAGACCAAGATGCCCGACCTGAACGCCCTCGACATCGATGCGGCGATCAAGCAGGTCGAGGGCACGGCCCGCTCCATGGGCCTCGAGGTCGTCTGACCTCCGGCCCCCGGGCCACCACCATCCAGCCGGCCCTGGCCGGACCAACTGCCACCGGGGAGCACCTCGCCCCGGGGCCGAGACAGACGAGGGAGCCATCATGGCGAAGGGCAAGCGCTACACCGACGCGACGAAGCGGTACGACCGCGACCACCTCCACAGTGCCGACGAGGCCGTCGAGCTGGTCAAGACGCTGGCGACCGCCGGCTTCGACGAGACCGTCGAGCTGAGCGTCCGCCTCGGCGTCGACCCCCGCAAGGCCGACCAGATGGTGCGCGGCACCGTCGCCCTGCCGTCGGGCACCGGCAAGGACGTGCGCATCGCCGTCTTCGCCGCCGGTGACGCCGCCGACGAGGCCCGGGCCGCCGGGGCCGACATCGTCGGCAGCGACGACCTGGCTGCCGAGGTCGAAGGCGGCATGCTCGACTTCGACCTGGCCATCGCCACCCCCGACATGATGCCGACGGTCGGTCGCCTCGGCCGGGTCCTCGGCCCCCGTGGCCTGATGCCGAATCCCAAGACCGGCACCGTCACCACCGACGTGGGCAAGGCCGTCGCCGACTTCAAGGGCGGCAAGGTCGAGTACCGCACCGACCGCTACGGCAACGTCCACGTCCCCGTGGGCAAGGCGTCGTTCACCTCCGAGGCCCTGCTGGCCAACCTGCGCGAGGTCGTCGACGAGCTGCACCGGGCCAAGCCGGCCTCGGCCAAGGGCCGCTACCTCCGCAAGGTCGGCGTCAGCTCCACCATGGGCCCCGGCATCAAGATCGACCCCAACCGCGTCAAGCCCGAAGAGGCCTAGGTCTCGTCACTCGCTCGCTGGCGCTCGCTCCGTTCCTCGAACTGTTCGGGCTCGCTGCGCTCGCACTGAGGCCCCAGCCGACGACGCCTCGTACCTCGACGACGATCGGCTTCGTCCGAGGGGCGACCCCTCGGGCTCCCCAGCGGCTGCGCCGGGCTGCGGCTCCTCCGCCTCCGAACGGGTTCGGGCCGGTGTCCTCCTTGGAGGCGGGCGCCGGCAGCGGGTAGGGTCGCCAGGTTCACATCCGAGCTCTGCTCGCCGGAGACAGCTGGTCCGCCTCAGGGCGGCGAAGGGCCCCAGGGCCGCCCGCCGAGGCGGGGATCCCGATCCCTCACCCTCATCGTCGACGCGCGACCAGCGCACCCTGATCGAGAGAGGAGAGCCATGGGAGATCCCCGTCCCGACAAGGCGGCCGTCGTCGCCGAGGTCGGCGAGCGCTTCGACGCCGCCGAGGCGGCCGTGCTCACCGAGTACCGCGGCCTGAACGTCCCGGCCATGGCCGAGCTCCGCACCGCCCTCCGCGGTGCCGGTGGCACGTACAAGATCTACAAGAACACCCTCGTGCGCATCGCGGCGCGCGAGCGTGGGCTCGACATCGACGACCTGCTCACCGGCCCGACGGCCATCGCCTTCGTCGACGGCGACGTCGCCGGCGTGGCCAAGGCCCTCCGCGACTTCGCCAAGGGCAACCCGGCGCTGGTCGTCAAGGGCGGCCTGCTCGGCGATTCGGTCCTGGGCGCCGACGACGTCACCGCCCTCGCCGACCTCCCCAGCCGCGACCAGCTGCTGGCCGAGATCGCCGGTCTGTTCGCGGCGCCGATGCAGCAGTTCGCCAGCCTGCTCGACGCCGTGCCCCGGTCGTTCAGCTACGCCCTGAACGCCCTCATCGAGGCGGGCGGTGCCCCTGGTGCCCCCGCCGCCAGCGAGGACGAGGCCGCCAGCCCCGCCCTCGACGAGGCGCCGGCCGATGAGCCGGCCCCCGAGTCGGCCCCGGCCGACGCCCCCGAGGCGGCTGCGGCCGCCGACCCCGAGACCCCGGCCGCTGAGGCCACCGAGACCCCGGCCGAGTCGGCCGACACCGAGGAGAGCTGATATGGCCACCCTTTCCACTGACGAGATCCTGGACGCCATCGCCGGCATGACGGTGCTGGAGCTGTCCGAGCTGAAGAAGGCGTTCGAGGAGCGCTTCGACGTCACCGCCGCCGCCCCCGTGGCCGTGGCCGCCGCCCCCGCCGCCGGTGGCGGCGACGCCGGCGGTGCCGGCGAGGACGAGAAGGACGAGTTCGACGTCATCCTGGCCTCGGCCGGCGACCAGAAGGTCAAGGTCATCAAGGCCGTCCGGGCCATCAGCGGCCTGGGCCTCAAGGAGGCCAAGGACCTGGTCGACAACGCCCCGAAGCCGATCCTCGAGAAGGCGTCCAAGGACGACGCCGCGAAGGCGAAGGAGGCCCTCGAGGCCGAGGGCGCCACGGTCGAGCTCAAGTAGGC
>CAYQGF010000471.1:0-3020 GCA_964416885.1 uncultured Iamiaceae bacterium | reverse complement strand
CCTGGGCGGCCCGGGAGCCCTCGGGGATCCCGTCGAGGTAGCGGCTGGTGAGGAGGCCCTGGGCCAGCGGGGAGAAGGCGATGCAGCCGACGCCCTCCTCCCCCAGCACGTCGAGCAGGCCATCCTCGACCCACCGGTTGAGCATCGAGTACGACGGCTGGTGGATCAGCAGCGGCGTGCCCAGGTCGCGCAGGATGGCCACGGCCTCACGGGTGCGCTCGGCCGAGTACGACGAGATGCCGACGTAGCGGGCCTTGCCCTGGCGCACCGCGGTGTCGAGGGCGCCGAGGGTCTCCTCCAGCGGCGTGTCGGGGTCGAAGCGGTGGTGGTAGAAGACGTCGACGTGGTCGAGCCGCAGGCGGCGCAGCGACCGGTCGAGCGAGTCGAGCAGGTACTTGCGGCTACCGAGGTCGCCATAGGGGCCGGGCCACATGTCCCAGCCGGCCTTGGTCGAGACCACCAGCTCCTCGCGGTGGCGGGCGAAGTCCTCGGCCAGGAGGCGCCCGACGTTCTCCTCGGCCGCCCCGTACGGCGGGCCGTAGTTGTTGGCCAGGTCGAAGTGGGTGACGCCGAGGTCGAAGGCCCGGCGGACGATCGCCCGCTGGCGCTGGAGGGGGACGTCGTCGCCGAAGTTGTGCCAGAAGCCGAGCGAGACGGCCGGCAGCTTCAGTCCGCTGCGCCCGACCCGCCGGTAGGGCATGCGACCGTCGTAGCGGTCGGGGTCGGGGGCGTAGGCGTCGAGCAGCGGCATGGGCCCGAGTCTGCCCACCCGGGCGGGCCGGTCACAGGCTGGTGCGGTCGGCCGAGCGGGGATGGTCGACGGTGGTGCCGCTGTGGAGGGTGCCGGCCCGCGCCACGTCCCGCCACCCTGCGGTGGAGTCGTAGACGTCGGCCTCGGTGTCGACCTCGGTGACGAGGAGGCCGGGGACGTTGCGGCGGAGGCGCCCGACGCACACGCCGTCCGACCGGGTCACGAACGCCGGCCACAGGCTCTCCCGGGCACAGGAGGTGGACGCGCTCACCCACATGTGGTTGGCCGCAGCCATGGCGGTGACCGAGGCCGGCATCACCACGCCCGGGTAGCTGTAGGTCGGCGCCGGGTTGCGCTGCCGGTGCTCCTCGCCCATGGCCGCACCGATGGCGGCCAGCCGGGCCGGGGTGACGCCGCCGGTGTGGAACGAGTGCAGGACGAGCTGGGCCCCGGCCCGCAGCAGCTCCCGGTGCAGCTCGGGGAAGCGGACGTCGTAGCAGACCAGGGCACCGCAGCGGACGCCGTCGACCTCCCACACCGTGGTGTGGTCACCGGGCGTGTAGTGGGCCAGGTCCCCGGTGCGGCCGGAGGGATCGCCGGAGCAGAACCGCTTGTCGTAGCGCTCGACCAGCCGGCCCCGGTCGTCGATGACGTACAGGCAGTTGTGAGGCCCGTGCCCGGCGCCGAGCGGGTGGGCCGAGCCGACGACGACCCACACGCCCAGCTCACCGGCGAGGGCCATGACCCGTTCGGTGGCGGCCCGCAACTCGTCCCAGTCGAGGTCGGCGAACGAGGCCCGGTCGACCCCGGCGTAGCCCGACAGCGCGGCCTCGGGCAGGTGGACGAGCCGGGCCTCCTGCTCGGCCGCGGCGCGGACCTGGCGAACGACCCACCGCTCGTTGGCGCCGACCTCCGCGCTCACCGGGAACTGGCTGGTCGCCACCCGCAACCGGGCCATGGGACCGCGCGCCGGCGGCGCTCAGCCCTCGAGGGCGGCGGCCAGGCGGTCGAGCGTCGTGCTCATCGTCTGGCGGTTGCGGGCATCGCGGTCGTCGATGCCGGACATCTGCTTCGAGAACTCCATGACCGACTCGGGCCGCAGGTCCTCGCTCCACTCGGTGACCCGACAGCCAGCGTCCGTGGGCTCGATGCGGTAGCCCCACGTCGAGAAGTGGAAGTCCATCATCGAGCACTCGAAGGTGAACTCCCGGCCCGGCTCGGCGGCGACGATCTTCCCCTGCGAGGTCCACTCGTGCTCGCCGTTGCGGTTGTGCCCGTCGAACACGGCGCCGACGGCCGGGCCGTCGAAGCCGTCGTGCCACTCGCAGGCGACGCACTCCTCGGACCACTCCCCCATGCGGGTCACGTCCGAGATGGCGTCGTACACCGCCTCGGGCGGTGCGGCGATCTCACGGCTGATCTCGATCCTCGGAGCCATCGCCGCAGTCCACCACACCGAGCCCCCATGGCGGAGCGGGGGGGATTCGAACCCCCGGGGGCGTGAACCCCGGTCGCTTTCAAGGCGACTGCATTCGTCCGCTCTGCCACCGCTCCGCTCAGGAGCGTAGGCCGATCCGCAGGGCGCGGGCGGGGCCGAAGTCGATGCCCTCGGGCCAGTCGACCAGCAGGTCGTCGCCGTCGGCCCGGGCCGACAGGGGACCGGAGCCGGCGCCCACCTCGGTGCCGAGGAGCTCGACCGGGCGCCCGGCCAGCGGGGCGCAGCCGGGCAGACGCACGGTGGGGCCGGCCGGCGGGGCGAGCAGGATGGCGTAGACGGCGCCCCCGGCCTGGGTGAAGCGGACGTCGCCGGAGCCGGCGTCGACCCACGGGCGGGTGCCGACGATCGCCTCGGCGTGGCCGTCGAGCCAGGCGCCGAGAGCCTCCAGGCGCGTCGCCTCGCGGGGCTGGATCGCGCCCTCGTCGTCGGGGCCGACGTTGAGCAGCAGGTTGCCGTTCTTGGCCACCATGTCGGCGAAGGACCGGACCAGCTCGTCGGGGGCGATCAGCCGGTCGTCGGGCTCGTTGCGGTTGATGCCGAAGGCGGCGCCGATGCCCCGGGTCGACTCCCACTTGTGGTTGGTGGCCGTCGGCGGGGACATGTACTCGGGCGTCCGGAAGTCGGCCAGCCGGTGACCGGTGACCGCCCCCTCGGGCAGGCGGGGCAGGGCCGCCCGGGCCGCGGCGTTGAAGGCCTTGCGCACCCCGTCGTTCCCGAGCCCCGGGGGCGGCGGCCGCCAGCGGTCGTTGATCGTCCCCTCGGGCACCCGGC
>CAYQGF010000470.1:0-3021 GCA_964416885.1 uncultured Iamiaceae bacterium | reverse complement strand
GGGGTGGCCCGGAGGTTGAGGCAGAACAGGGCCTCGTAGGCCGACAGGGCACCGAGGGTGAGCACCAGCCGGGCCAGGAGCCGGGGCTCGGGCACCAGCCGGCTGACGATGGAGAGGACCAGCAGCGCCAGCATCAGGTCGATGGCGCGGGCGACGGCCCGGCGCCCGAGGGGCGCCGTCAGCGGGACGGGCTCGGGCCAGCGCCACCCATCCGGGACGCCGGGGACGCCGCCGGGGGCCGACCAAGGTGGTCCGACCGGTGCGGTCAGCGGTCCTCGATGGCCACGTAGGGCCGCTCGCCGGCACCGATGTAGAGCTGCCGGGGGCGGGCGATCTTCTGGTCCTGCTCCCGCAGCTCCTTCCAGTGGGCCAGCCACCCGGACATGCGGGGGATGGCGAAGAGCACGGTGAACATCTCGATGGGGAAGCCCATCGCCTGGTAGATGAGGCCCGAGTAGAAGTCGACGTTCGGGTACAGCTTCCGGCTCTTGAAGTAGTCGTCGCTGAGGGCGACCTCCTCCAGCTTCAGGGCGATGTCGAGCAGCGGGTTCTTCCCGGTGATCTCGAAGACCTCGTCGGCGGTCTGCTTGATGATGCGGGCCCGGGGGTCGTAGTTCTTGTAGACCCGGTGGCCGAAGCCCTGGAGCTTGCCCTTGCCCGCCTTGACCGACTCGACGAAGGCGGGGACCTCGTCGATGTGGCCGATCTGGGTGAGCATCCGGATCACGGCCTCGTTGGCGCCACCGTGGCGGGGCCCGTAGAGGGCGGCGGCGGCGCCGGCGGCGGCCGAGTACGGGTCGGCGTTGGACGAGCCGATCATCCGCATGGTCGCCGTGCCGCAGTTGAGCTCGTGGTCGGCGTGGAGGATGAACAGCGTGTCGAGGGCGTGGGCCAGGGCGTAGTTGGCGTCGTAGCGGGGCTCGGCGATCTTCCACATCATCGACAGGAAGTTGGCCGTGAACCCGAGGCTGTTGTCCGGGTAGACGAACGGCTGGCCGACCGAGAACCGGTGACAGGCCGCGGCCAGGGTGGGCATCTTGGCGATCAGCCGCACGATCTGGCGGTAGCGGTTGTCGGGGTCCTCGATGTTCTTGGCGTCGGGGTAGAACGTCGACAGGGCGGCGATGGCCGACACCAGCATCCCCATCGGGTGGGCGTCGTGGTGGAAGCCCTCGAGGAAGCGCTTGCGGACGTTCTCGTGGATGAACGTGTGGTACGTGATGTCGTGGACCCACGGCTCGAACTGCTCGGCGGTGGGCAGCTCACCGAAGATCAGGAGGTACGCGACCTCGAGGTAGCTGCTCTTCTCGGCCAGCTCCTCGATCGGGTAGCCGCGGTAGCGGAGGATCCCGGCGTCACCGTCGATCTCGGTGATCGCCGACGACGTCGCCGCGGTCTGCGTGTACGCCGGGTCGTAGAACCAGACGTTGCCGAGGAGCTTCTTCCACTCGGTCGAGCTGACCCCCCCGTCCACGATGGGGATCTCGATGGACTCACCGGTCCGGTTGTCGGTGATCGTCACGCTTTCGGCCACGCCGCGCCCTTCTGTCGTCGTCTCCAGGTGAATCTACCCCCGCAGACAGGGGGGCCGGTTCCGCGCGGGTGATCCGCCCGTGAAGTTCGCCCGGTCGGGGTCGGGACCGACCGGTCGGGCCGGTGTCAGGGCTCGGAGGGGGCCTCGGGCGGGCGGGCCAGCACCCGGACGCCGGGCCGGCCCGGGCCCTCGATGGCCAGCAGGTGGCGGACGGCGTCGGTGACGGCCCGGGCCGGGGCGGTCGGGCGGCTCCGACGGCTCGTCACCAGCCCGACGGTGCGGGGCGCCAGACCGGTGATCTCCAGCCGTCGCCACCCCTCCGGCGGGGGGATCGGGGCAGCCGTGGCCGGGAGGACGGCGGCGCCGAAGCCCTCCTGGGCCAGGGCGGCCAGGGCCCGCATGCCGTCGACCTCGGCCAGCGGGGTCAGGCTGATCCCGGCCAGGGCGGCAGAGGCGTCCAGGTCGTCGCGGAACGCGGTGCCCGGCGGTTCGAGCAGGAGGGGGAGCGTGGCCAGGTCCTCGATGGCGATCCGGCCCCGCTTGCGGCGGGCCAGCGGGTGGCCGGGCGGGGCCAGCACCACCCGGTCCTCCTCGAACAGCGGTTCCGACACGACGTCCGGGTCGACGACCGGGAGGTTGACCACGGCGGCGTCGAGGGTGCCGGCCACGACCTGGGGGAGCAGCGACGTGGTCGTGGCGTCGACGATCACCAGGTGGATGCCGGGGTGGCTGCCGGCCAGGGCCGGGATCAGCAGGGGCAGGACCCAGGCGCCGACGGTGCCGATCATCCCGAGGCGCACCCGGCCGGTGACCGTGCCGGCGTGGGCGGCCAGGTCGGCGATCACGGCGTCGAGCTCGACCTGCACCCGCCGGGCCCGGTCGACGACGATGCGGCCCTCGTCGGTGAGATCGCCCGTCGCCCGGTCGACCAGCTCGACGCCCAGCTCCCGCTCCAGCTTGGCCACGTGGCTCGACACGTTCGACTGGACGGTGTGCAGGGCCCGGGCCGCGGCGGAGAACGACCGGTGGTCGGCGACCGCGGCGAGGGCGGCCAACTGGCGCAAGTCCACACCGTGATCCTGCCGCACGTAGTGTCGCCGGCGTGCCGGACACACGTGAGGCAGCGTTCTTCGACCTCGACCGCACCCTCCTGCGGGGCGCGAGCGGGCCGGTCATCTCCGAGGCGCTGCGGCGCGTCGGGGTGATCCCCGACCGGTCGATCCCCGGTGAGGGGCTCGTCTACAAGGTGTTCGACACCATCGGCGAGACCTTGCCGTCGATGCTCCTCACCCGACAGATGGCGCGGGTGGCGCAGGGGTGGGACCGGTCCCTGGTCGAACGGGCCGGCGAGATGGTGGCCGAGCGCCTCGTCGACGACGTCCTGCCCTATGCCCGGGTGCTGATCGACGAGCACCACGCCGCCGGCCGCACCGTCGTGATGGCGACCACCTCGCCGTACCACCTGGTCGCGCCGCTGGCCCGGGCGA
>CAYQGF010000469.1:0-3030 GCA_964416885.1 uncultured Iamiaceae bacterium | reverse complement strand
TCGGTGACGTAGCTGACGCTCTCGCCGTCGCCCCAGGGCTGCCACTCGAAGTCCCACAGCGGGTCGAGCAGCGGGTAGTCGCCGCTGTCGTCGGCGAAGAAGGTGTCCTCGCCGGCCTCGGTGTCGACGGTGAAGACGTCGGCCTCGTCGCCCTCGGGGGCCTCGGGGGCCTCGGGGAGGAGCGAGCCGTCGGCGCCGAAGAAGTACGACGTCGCCGTGATGTCGGCCGGCGGCCAGGTGTCGAAGTCGGCCTCGAAGACGGGCGTGGGGGAGCCGGGCTGGTCGGGGTCGCCGGTGCCGCTCTCGAACAGCACCCGGACCACCGGGTCGGAGGCGAACAGCTCCCGCGCCGCGTCGACATCCTCGATGTCACCGAAGCGGTCGGGCTCGAACGCCAGCCCCTCGACCCCGAAGTTCTGCCCGAGGAACGCCGGGGCGGCCTCGCGGATCGCCTCCGGGATCTCGGGCACCTCGTCCTTCACGTACAGGGAGAGGAACTCGAGCCACCGGGTGAGGACGAGGGTCGAGTACCCGTCGGGGTGGCGGCCGTTGAACAGGATGAAGTGCTCGTCGTCGGTGCTCGTGAAGTTGTCGAGCATGACGCCGAACCGGGGCCCGGTCTGCTCGTCCTGGAAGGCACCCGAGAGCAGCACCGGCACCTCGATGTCGGACACCAGCACCTCGAGGTCGCGGGAGTCGGCGTCGACCGGTCGACCCTCCAGCGACTGGGTGAACTGGCCGAAGTCGGGGTTCTGGCTGCGGATGCGCAGGTTGTCCTCGCAGGTCGTGTCGCCGCCTGCGACCTGCTCGTCCACCCAGTCGGAGCCGCCGGCCTCGGACTGACGGTTCCGCTCGGCCAGCCACTGCTGGGTGAAGCCGGTGTTGTAGATGCCGCCCGGCCAGGCCATCTGCCACGAGTCGCCGATGACCGACAACGGGGTGATGGCGGCCAGGCTCGGCGGCCGGGTCGAGGCCACGTAGAGCTGGGTGATGCCGGAGTACGACAGGCCGACCATGCCGACCTTGTTGCCCTCGACCCACGGCTGGTGGGCGATGGCCTCGATCATGTCGTAGCCGTCGGCCTGCTGGGCCGGGCTGAACACGTCGAACACGCCGCCGGAGCAGCCGGTGCCCCTCATGTTCACGCCCACGGTGGCGTACCCGCCGGCGAGCTGGGCGATCATCGAGCCGGGCTCGTTGGCCGCGGGGTTCGACGGGCCGTAGCCCGAGTACTCGACGACCGTCGGGTAGGGGCCGTCCTCGATCGGGCCGGGGAGGACGACGTTGACGCTGAGCTGCACGCCGTCGCGCATGGTGACGTAGCCGAAGCCGTCGCCGACCTCCTGGTCCTCGAAGAACGACTCGTCGGGGACGTCGTCGCGGGCGAGGACCTCGAAGGGCTCGCTGACGGCGACCGGCTCGGCGCTCTCGTCCCGGACGGTGTAGGTGCCGGGCTGGAGCTGGCGGCCGGCCGCGGTGGGCAGGGCGCCGCCGGCGCCGGTCTCGAAGGTCAGGTAGTCGTCGGGGACGTAGGCGAAGTGGGCCTGGCCCTCGGTGTCGCTGACGAGGGTGAGCAGCTTGGCCCCGGACTCGTCGACCAGGGTCAGGTCGTGCTGGGGCTCGGCCCCGACGACGGTGGCGATCTCGACACCGGGCCGGACCTCGAAGTCGGCGGCGACGGTCTCCTCGGAGGTGTCGACCTGAGGGCGCGGCGCGGTGGTCGAGGCGGCGTCGTTGTCGTCGCCCCCGCCGTCGTCGGAACATCCGACACCCAGGAGGGTGAGGACGGCGAGCAGGGCGATCACCCGGCGAGCGCGGAAGGAGGAGGTCATGCAGGGTCCCCTGACGTGCAAGCTGCCGGCCCCCGGCAGCCGGACGACAGTACCGTGCGCCCCCTCCGCGCCGGCATCTCGGCCAGACTGCGGCGGTGGCCGGCGCGGGCGACGACGAGCTCCTCCGGGCGACCGAGCGGTGGTTCCTCCACCGCGGCCTGCCCCACCTGATCGAGGGCTACCGGGCGAGCGAGGACGTCTTCACCCGCAGCGTCGGGGTGCTCCTCCTGATCGGTCTGCTCGAGGTGGTCAACGCCGCCCGCCTGGAGTGGCGGTGGTGGCAGAACGTGCTCGCCCTCCTCGGCGGGGCCGCTCTCCTCGTCGGCGCCTACGTCGGGGTCAACCTGCTGCGGGGCCGGCGGCCGGGGCAGCGGCCCGACGATGTCGGCCCGGTGGAGCTGGGCCTGTTCGTGCTCCTGCCGGCGCTCGTGCCGCTGGCGTTCGGCGAGCCCGGCGTGGCGGCGCTGACCGTCGCCGGCAACCTGGTGCTGCTCGGGCTGGTGTACGTCGTGACCAGCTACGGCCTGGTGCCGATGACCCGCTGGGCGCTCGGGCGCACGGTGGCCGCGCTGGAGACGATCGCCGACCTGGTCGGCCGGGCCCTGCCGCTGCTGTTCGCCCTGACGATCCTCGTGTTCGTCAACACCGAGGCCTGGCAGGTGGCCGCGGCGCTCCCCGGCCCGCTGTTCTGGCTGACCGGGGCCATGTTCGTGGTGATCGGCCTGCTGTTCCTGCTGACCCGGCTCCCCGGGGAGGTGCGCAAGCTCGACCGCGAGCTCGACGAGGCCGCCCTGGTCCGGGAGTGCGACGGCACGCCGGTCGCGGGTGTGGCCGTTGACCTCCTGGACACCGGAGCCTGCCCGGCGCCGCCGGACCTCGATCGTCGGCAGCGCCTCAACGTCTACCTGGTGTTCCTGTTCGCCCAGGCGGTGCAGGCGGCGCTGGTGACCGCCGCGGTGTTCGCCTTCTTCACCGTCTTCGGGCTGGTCGCCATCCGGCCGGTCGTGGTCGAGGGCTGGCTCGGGGCCGACATCCCCACCGACGTGCTGGCGTCGTTCCGTCTGTTCGGGCACCGGCTCGAGCTCACGACCGCGCTCCTGCACGTCTCCGGCTTCGTCGCCTTCGTGGCCGGGTTCTCCTTCACCGTGTCGCTGGTGACCGACTCCGGCTACCGCGAGGAGTTCTTCGACGAGGTCGT
>CAYQGF010000468.1:0-3032 GCA_964416885.1 uncultured Iamiaceae bacterium | reverse complement strand
GGCGTGCCCGGGGGAGGGGGTGGCGTGCCAGCCGGCGGGGGCGGGGGCGGTGGCGACGGCGTGCCGGCCGGCGGGGGCGGGGTGCCGGGCATGACGGGCGAGCCCGGCGTGCCGGCTGGCGGGGGCGGGGTGCCGCCCCCCGAGGGCGGTGGCGGTGGCGTGCCCGCAGGCGGAGCGGGCGTGGCGCTGGCGTCCGGTCCGGCCCCGGGCCCGGTCGTCGGGCGGACGTGCTCGGTCCAGCCGGTGCCGTCCCACCATCGTTCGCCGCCGGTGCCGGAGGGGTCGGGATGCCAGCCGGGTGTGGACATGGGGAGCTCCTGGTTCGACGGCCGAAGCGACAGGGTGGGCCCCTGCTTACCCCATGATCGGGACGTCGACGCTCCGAACCTCCCTACGCGGGGGCCAAGGCGGTCGTCGTCGGGAGCGACAGGTCGATGGCCGTGACGGCGACGGAGCCGCCGAGCCGCGGCGCGGCGTAGGCGGGGGTCGTCGCCACGAGCTGGAGCGTCAGCCGATCACCGGGGCGCACGTGCTGGGCCACCACCTCCAGGGCGATGTCGACCGTGTGCTCGTCGCCGTCGAGCTCGACCGGCACCGGGGTGATCTGGTTGCCCAGCACCACGCCCGTGGCCTCGTCGACCAGTTGGGCGAACAGGCGGGTCGGCTCCGGGCCCTCCGGGGTCGTCCCCGAGTAGGTGAGGGACAGGCGGGGCGCCCCGAGCACGAGGGCGTCGGCGTCGGCCTCGACGGCCAGCTCGACGGCCACCTCGGCCCGAGCGGGAGTGAAGCCCGACACGAAGCCCGACAGCACGTCCGACGACGACCCGGCCGCCAGCGGGCCGGCCGCGCTGGCGGGGGTGAGATCGAGCGTCCCGCCGTCACCGTCGGCCTCGATCGCCCCGTCGGGCTCGGGGTAGTCGTCGCCGACCCAACGGGCGCCGTCCTGGTCGATCACGTCGACCACCGGGCCCAGGTCGGCATCGGCGTCGTCGAGGAGGTGGTGGTCGAGCCAGGCGAAGGCCCGCTCGCCGAGGACCGCATCGTCGCCGGGGTCGGTGAGGCAGGTGCCGTGCCCGCCGCAGTACCAGAGCATGGCGACCGGGACGCCGTTGGCCCGGAGGGCCTCGAAGTTGGTGATGCCCTCCTGGAGCGTGAAGAGGGTGTCGACCGTGCCCTGGAGGATCAGGGTGGGGGCGCCGATGGCGTCGACCAGGTCGCCCGGGCCCCGGTCGACGAACCACTGGTGGTCCTCGTCGCTCAGGACGCCGGAGCCGATGCCGGTCGCCGCCGCACTGGTGATGTGGGGATCGAGGCGTGCCGTGGCCGCCGCGCCCACCAGGGCCGACGCCCAGCCGGCCTTGACCGTCTCGTTGCCGTACAGGCTCGTCTCGAGCGAGTGCCACGCCATGTTGGGGACGATGGCGTCGACACGGCAGTCGAGCCCGGCCAGGGTGAGCTGGATGCCACCGCCGTAGCTGGCCCCGACCATCCCGACCCGGGGGTCACCGTCGGCGTCGGTGCGGGCCTCGGGCTGCTCGGCCACCCAGTCGAGGAGGACCTGGACGTCGCGGCCCTCGTTGTCCGGGGCGTTGACGGTCGCCTCGCCGGTCGACTCCCCGAAGCCCCGGGGGTCCCAGGTGAGGACGTTGTAGCCCCGCTCGTTCATGGCCCCGATGCTCAGCGCCCCGAAGATCGGCGCCCCCTCCTGCGACGTGTCGCCGGCCATGCCCCAGCCCGGGCCCATCAGCACGGTGGGGACCGGCTCGCCGGCGTCGAGGGCCGGGAACCAGTGGGCCCGGACGACGGTGCCGTCGGGCATCGTGACGTCGAGGTCGCTCCCGCTCCCGGCGACCTCGGCGGCGTCGACCTCGTCGACGGTCGCCCCCTGGTCGCAGGTCGGGGCCGCGGCCTCGGCCTCGGTGGCGGTGGTCGTCGTCGCCTCGTCGTCGGACGACGACGCGCCGCTCCCGGACGAGCACCCGGCAGCGAGCACGAGGAGGACGGCGAGGGCGGCAGCACGAGCGCGGGTCACGGCGCCGCAACCTATTACGCGACGTGCCAGGCACCTTCCGTACGGACGTACGCGAAGTGCCTGGCACCTTCCGTACGGGAGGGGTCGGTCAGCGGTCGGTGGGCATGCGGGCGAACAGCTCGGCCGCGGGGCGACCGACGACCCGGCCGGCGACGGCCGCCTCGTCCCGGATGCGGCGGCGGAACCGTTCCAGCTCGGCCCCCGCGTCGTCGGCGCTGACGAACATCGTCGACTCGAACTGGCTGCGGTGCGCCTCCAGGGCCGCCACCTTGGCCCCGACGTGCCGCGCCCCGGCGACCTCGGCGTGCGACCGGACCTCGGGCTCGAACAGCAACAGGGTGTCGGGCCGATGGTGGGCGATGCCGTGGTCCCGGAAGAAGTGCGGGTCCCGGGCCGCGACGAGGGCCTCCACCACGATGCGGCCGGCGGCGGCGTGATCGGGGTGGAGCCGGTGGCGTCGCCACGGGTCGTGGCCCAGCAGCACGTCGGGGCGGAGGCGTCGGACCTGGCGGGCCACCTCCGACACCGCCTCCCGGTCGACCACGAGGTCGCCGTCGACCCGGCCCAGGAACACGACCTCCCCCGTCGCCCCGAGCGCGGCGGCGGCGGCGCGCTGCTCGGCCTGGCGGGTGGCGACGAGGGCGGCGGTGTCGGCGTCGACGTCCCAGGTCCCCTTGGACCCGTCGGTGCAGACGAGCAACGACACCTCGCAGCCGGCCTCGGCCCACCGGGCGAGGGTGGCGCCGGCCCCGAACTCGATGTCGTCGGGGTGGGCCCCGACGGCGAGCGCCCGCTCGGGCACGGGGAGGTCGCGGGTGGCGATGATCACCGGGAGGCCCCAGGGCCGCAGGCCGAAGCGGCGCGGGCCAGCTCGGCCTCGGACGGGAGGTCGAGGTCGGCGGGGTGGTCGACGTCCCAGCCCAGGTGGGCGTCGCGGACGACGTGGACCTCCCGCCCGCAGCGGACCGCCTCGGCCCGGTGCCGGGCGAAGGACCCGGGG
>CAYQGF010000467.1:0-3037 GCA_964416885.1 uncultured Iamiaceae bacterium | reverse complement strand
GGACGAGGCCGAGATCCGGGGGCACCGGCGCACCTACGTCGGCGCCCAGCCCGGGCGGCTGGTCAAGGCCATCACCGAGGCCGGCACCATGAACCCGGTCGTGCTGCTCGACGAGGTCGACAAGGTCGGCTCCGACTACCGGGGCGACCCGGCCGCGGCGCTGCTGGAGGTCCTCGACCCGGCCCAGAACCACACGTTCCGGGACCACTACCTGGAGGTCGACCTCGACCTGAGCGACGTCCTGTTCATCGCCACCGCCAACGTCCTCGACACCGTGCCCGGCCCGCTGCTCGACCGGCTGGAGGTCATCTCGATCGACGGCTACACCGAGGACGAGAAGGTCGCCATCGCCCGCGACCACCTGCTGGCCCGCCAGCTCGGCACCAACGGCCTGCGGGCCGACGAGGTCGAGCTGACCGACGCCGCCTACCGGGCGATCGTCTCCGGCTACACCCGCGAGGCGGGCGTCCGAGGCCTGGAGCGCCAGCTCGGCAAGGTGCTGCGCAAGGTGGCCGTCAAGGTCGCCGGCGGGGCGCCCACGCCCGTGGTCGTCGACGACGGCGACCTCCTCACCGAGCTGCTGGGCCGGCCCCGGTTCCACGCCGAGGAGGTGGCCGAGCGCACCGCCGTCGCGGGCGTGGCCACCGGCCTGGCCGTCACCGGGGCGGGCGGCGACGTCCTCTTCGTCGAGGCCTCGGCCTCCGACGGCGAGCCGTCGCTCCAGGTCACCGGGCAGCTCGGCGACGTCATGAAGGAGTCGGCCCAGATCGCCCTGTCATGGGTGCGGGCCCACGCCGGCAGCGAGCTGGTCGGGGTCGACGCCGACGCCCTGGCTCGCCGGTTCCACGTCCACTTCCCGGCTGGCGCGGTGCCCAAGGACGGCCCGTCGGCCGGCATCACCATGACCACCGCCCTGGTCTCGCTGCTCACCGGTCGCCCGGTGCGGGGCGAGGTCGGGATGACCGGCGAGGTCACGCTGTCGGGCCGGGTCCTCCCGATCGGTGGCGTCAAGCAGAAGGTGCTGGCGGCCCACCGGGCCGGGCTGACCGAGGTGATCCTCCCGGCCCGCAACGGCCCGGACCTCGACGACCTGCCCGACGAGGTCCGGGAGGCCATGACCGTCCACCTGGTCGACGACGTGGCCGAGGTCCTGGGCCTGGCCCTGACCACCTGACCGGACGCGTACGGAAGGTGCCAGGCACCTTCCGTACGCGTCCGGCCGGGTCGGGTCAGAGCAGGTCGGCGGGATCGAGCTTCTTGACCACCTTGGCCGGGACCCCGGCGACGACGGAGTAGCTCTCGACGTCCTTCGTCACGACCGAACCGGCCGCGACGATGCAGCAGTCACCGATGGTGATGCCCGGGAGGATGACCGATCGCGCCCCTATCCAGCAGTCGTTGCCGATGGTGACCGGCTCCAAGGTCCTCTGGTACAGCTTGAACAGCTTGTTCTCCGGCCCGGCCGGCAGCCCGCTGGTCATGATCAGCACGTGATACGCGATGCCCGTGTTGTCGCCGACCGTGATCTTGTCGTAGGCGACCATCAGGACGCCGTTCCGCAGCTTGATGTTCTTGCCCAGGGTGATGTTCGAGTGGTCCCCGATGACGGTGACGGTCCGGTCGATCAGGCAGTTGTCGGAGAGCGTGACGCCCAGCTTCGAGTACCAGAAGGGTATGTACCGGCCCAGGAACGGCAGTCGGACGAACCAGAGGCAGACCATGACCTTGAGCTTCCTGAGCCCGTTCCTCGATCGCACTGGTCGTCCCTTCACATCGACGGTTCAGCTCAACGTAGGTGGCGTTGCCCTACGCGCTCACGGTTCGGTGGGAGCGTCCGGCGCGGACCTTCGCCACGTGGTCGAGGATCTCGCCGGTGATGTCGGGCCAGAGGGCGCTCGGGAGGCTGTGGCCCATCCCCCAGTAGTTGACCAGCTTCGCCTGGGGGATGGCCCGGGCCAGGGCGCGGCCGCCGCTGGGGGCGACGAGCGGGTCGCTCAGCCCGTGGATCACCAGGCTGGGCGTCGAGAGGGTGCGCAGGGCCGGGGTGCGGTCGGGCTGGGCCACGACGGCGGCGAACTGCCGGGCGAAGCCGTCGGGGTGGTACGCCCGGCGCCACAGCCGGCGCTGGAGGTCGGCCACCCGGTCCTCGTCGCCCGGGAAGCCGGGGTTGCCGATCAGGGCGTGGGCGGCCAGCCCGGCGGCGACGTACTCGTCCTCGGTGGTCACCGTCTCCCGCCGGAGCATGCCGGCCACGACCTTCGGGCGGATCGTGCCGGCCCGTCGGGAGCCGGTCGACGTCATGATCAGGGTGAGGCTCCGCACCCGCTCCGGGTGGGCGATGGCGAGGGTCTGGCTGATGAAGCCGCCCATCGACGCCCCGACGACATCGGCCTGCTCGATGTCGAGGGCGTCCATCAGGCCGCGGGCGTCGGCGGCCATGTCGGCGATGGTGTACGGCGGCTTCCGGCTGACCACGGCCTTGACCGGCGCCGGCACCGGCAGGTGGTCGAGGTGGGTCGACAGCCCGATGTCCCGGTTGTCGAACCGCACGACGTGGTGGCCGGCGGCGGCCAGCCGGGCCACGAAGGCCTCGGGCCAGGTGATGAGCTGGGCGCCCAGCCCCATGACCATGAGGATCGTGGGCGCGGTCGGGTCACCGATCGACTCGTAGGCCAGCTCCACCCCGTTGGCGGCCACGGTGCCGGCCCGCAGCCCCAGCTCCTCCAGCGTCGGCACGGTGTTCTCGTCCATGCGTCCGACGGTACTGCCCACCCCGCCCCGCAGGCCCGACGGAAGGGTGTCCGACACCGGTACGTCGGTCAGGTGCCCGTGTCGCGGAGGAGGCGGATGACCTCGGCGTGGAGGGTGGTACGGATGCGGGCCAGGCCCGGTCCGGCCTTGGGGGCGAGGGCGGCGGCCCGGGCCACGGCGGCGGGGAGGACGTCGGCCTCGTCGGCCAGGGCGTCGACGATCCCGGCGGCCAGGGCCTCGGGACCGGTGTAGCGGCGGCCGGTGACCATGGCCTCGTGGGCCGTCG
>CAYQGF010000466.1:0-3086 GCA_964416885.1 uncultured Iamiaceae bacterium | reverse complement strand
GGGCGAAGTCCTCGGGGTCGGTCGGGTCGATCACCAGCGGCGCCAGCTCGGCCAGCAGCGCCCGGCGGTCGGCGGCCTTGAACGAGGCGGCCACCCCGACGCTGTGGAGCCGACCCTCGTCGTCGTGGAGGCCGAGGAGCAGCGAGCCGACCCCCTCGCCGTCCTTGTGCATCCGGTAGCCGGCGACCACCACGTCGGCGGTGCGGCGGTGCTTGACCTTCACCCAGCCCCGCACGCCCGGCGTGTAGGCGCCGTCGACCGGCTTGCCGATCACCCCGTCGAGCCCGGCCCCCTCGAAGCGGACGAACCAGTCCTCGGCCACGGCCCGGTCGTAGGTGCCCCGGTTGAGGTGGACCTGGTCGCCCGGCGTGACCTCCTCCTCCAGCCGGGCCCGGCGGGCGAGGAAGGGGGAGTCGAGCAGGGCCTCGTCGCCGACGGCCAGGACGTCGAAGCACACGACCTCGGCCGGCGTCTGCTCGGCGAGGAGGGCGACCCGGCTGGCCGCCGGATGGATGCGCTGGCCGAGCCGGTCGAAGTCGAGGCCGTCGGGGGAGGGCACGACGATCTCACCGTCGACGACGGCCCGGTCGGGCAGCGCGGCGCGCAACGGAGCCAGCACCTCGGGGAAGTAGCGGGTCAGCGGCCGGCCGTTGCGGGAGGCCAGCTCGACCTCGGCGCCGTCGCGCTGCACGACGACCCGGAAGCCGTCCCACTTGGGCTCGAACCACCACTCCCCCTCCTCGCCCGGCGGGAGCCCGGCGCTGGCCTTGGCCAGCATCGGCGTGATCGGCAGGTCGAGCGGGAGGTCCACCCCGGCGACGGTAGGGCGTCGGCCGGGCGTACGCGACGTGCCAGGCACGTCGCGTACAGGCACCTCGCGTCCGTCGCCTGCGGGGCGGGCGGAGGACGTCGTCGGGCAGGCTGGCGTCCGTGAACCGGTCAAGGGGGATCGGGCAACTCCGGAGGTGCCGGACCTCCCCCACCGTCGACGACCGATGAGCAGACACCGGCCCTCCGACGCCACCGATGCCGAGGTCGTCGCCCGTTCGCTCCTCGACCCCGAGGCCTTCGGCGTGCTCTTCGACCGCCACGCCGATGCCGTGTTCGGCTTCTTCGTCCGTCGGGTCCGGCGCCGCGAGGCCGCCGACCTGGTCGCCGAGACCTTCCGGGTCGCCTTCGACTCCCGCAACCGCTTCGACCCCGACCGGGCCCGCATCCGCCCGTGGCTGTACGGGATCGCCACCAACGTCCTCCGGCACCACCAGCGGAGCCGGGGTCGCGAGAGCCGGGCCCTGCTCCGCCTGCTCCCGCCCACGACGACCGCGGCCGGGCCCGAGGACGCCCTGGTGGCCTCCCTCGACGCCGCGGCCGAGTGGCCCGCGGTCGCGGCCGCCGTGGCCCGGCTGGCGCCCCGCGACCGCGAGGCCCTGCTCCTCCTGGCCTGGGAGGGGCTCACCTATGCCGAGATCGCCGAGGTCGTCGGGGTGCCGGTCGGGACGGTCCGCTCCCGCGTCAACCGGGCCCGGCGTCAGCTCCGTGAACCGTTCCGGGCGAGCGGGCAACTCCCGGTCGACCCCACCCACCGCGTGCCCGAGGAGGCCACCGACCATGGATGAGCTCGAGGTGCTGAGGCGCCACCGCCCCGTCCACCCGCCGCTGTCCGACGCCGAGCGCGCCTCGGCCCAGGAGCAGCTCATGACCCACATCGACCAGACCACCCACGCCGGCGAACGCCCGGTCGTCGCCCTGTCCGACCCGCCCCGGCGGACCCGTCGCCGCCTGCGCGCCGTCGGCCTCGCCGGCGCCGCCGCCGCCCTCGCCGCCGTGGCCCTCGCCGTCGGCACCACCGGGGGCGGGCCGGCGCCCCTGCGCGCCGAGCCCACCGCCGCCGAGCAGCTGGAGGCCATGGCCGAGGTCGCCGCCGCCGGTGACCCGTACCCCGACGGCCCCTACGCCGTCGACACCTGGCAGCGCTTCCAGACCCTCGGCAGCCCGGACACCAACGATGGCACGACCACGGCCACGGCGTACCGGGTGAGCGACGAGGATCTCGTCACCCGTTACCACGACTGCGAGGGCGACGGCTTCTGCGGGGTGCTGAGCCTGTCGGCCCCCACCGACGCCATCCCCGCCGACGGCACCCCGGCCGAGGTGCGCGCCGGCATCGAGGCCCAGGTCGACGAGTTCACCGTCAGCGGGACCGACGACGAACGGCGGGCCAACCGGCTCGGCGTGGTGGTCACCGGGCTCCGCAACCCGGCCCTGACCCCCGGCGTGCGGGCCGAGTTGCTCCGCATCGTCGCCGAGGAGGCCGACCTCTCCGTCGAGGACGACGTGGCCTCGGCGCTCGGGTTGGTCGGCACCCGCTTCGTCGCCTCGTTCGGCGAGGGCCGGCTGGCGCTGATCATCGACCCCGCCGACGGCTACCTGCTCGAGGTCTCCAGCGAGGGCCCGGCGACGGTGGTCACCGATGAGGGCCCCGAGGCCGTGCCCGCCGGCGACCAGGGGAGCGAGCCCGCCGTCGCCACCTCCCAGGTGGCCTACGCCCGACCCGTGGCCGCCGACCCGCTGCCGGCCGACGTGCAGGCGCTCGCCGACGCCGTCGCCGCCATCCACCCCCGGATCGAGGCCTCCTACCCGCAGGGGGGCTGCGCCTCCCCCTCGCTGGCGACGCCCAACAGCTGGGGCATCGACATCCCGGAGGGCCTGAGGCCCGTCCACTGCTGGCTGCCCTGAGCCGCCCGGGCGGCCCGTCGTCAGGTGACGTGGACCAGGTCGAGGATCGCCTCGGCCCGGTCCGCGTCGCCGACGACGTCGACGGCGGAGAGCGGGACGCGGTGCCAGACGGCGAGGAGGAGGTCGGAGGCGGGGCCCCGGAGGGCGGCGTCGCCCTTGGCGTGGGCCCGCTCGACCTCGACACCGGCACCGGTCAGGCGGAGGAGCCACTCGCCGGTGCCCTCGGCCAGCCCGTCGTCGGTGCAATGGACGTGGAGGGTGGCCCCGACCAGGTCGGCGGGCACCCCGGTGCCCTTGTCGACGAGGAAGCGGGGGACGAAGAGGTGCAGCCACTCGTCGATGCCGTCGGC
>CAYQGF010000465.1:0-3121 GCA_964416885.1 uncultured Iamiaceae bacterium | reverse complement strand
TGCCGCAGCCTCCGAGGACGAGCCAGAAGGTGCCGAACACCTCGGCTCCACAGCGACGGGCAATGGACGGGGGCATCGGGGACCTCCGGGAGATGGGCCTGGGGGCCGGTCCGCGCCCCGTGCGGGGCCCCATCGGGACCGGTCGCCCGCACCGTAGGTCGTCGCGCCAGCCCGTGCCGCGGACCCTCGTTGCGGTCGGGCCGACGCCGGCGCGCCCATCATGGGGGCATGCCCGCCCTCCCGCCCGCCGTCGCCCTGGTGGGGACCACGGCCTCGGGGAAGTCGGCGCTGGGGCTGGCCGTGGCCCGGGCCCTGCCGGACGTCGAGATCGTCACCGTCGACTCGATGCAGGTCTACCGGGGCATGGACATCGGCACCGCGTCGCCGACGACGGCCGAGAGGGCGGAGGTCCGCCACCACCTCGTCGACGTGGCCGACCCGTGGGAGGACTACTCGCTCGCCCGCTTCCAGGCCGACGCCACCGCCGTCCTGGCCGACGTCGCGGCCCGGGGCCGGCGGGCGCTGCTCGTCGGGGGGACCGGGCTGTACCTCCGGGCCGTCGTCGACGGGCTCGAGATCCCGGGCCAGTACCCGGCAGCTCGGGCCGAGGTCGAGGCCGAGCCCGACACCCGCTCCCTCCATCGGCGCCTGGTCGAGCTGGACCCGGTGGCCGCCGCCCGGATGGAGCCGGACAACCGGCGACGGGTCGTGCGGGCCCTGGAGGTGACCCTCGGGAGCGGTCGGCCGTTCTCCTCCTACGGCCCGGGGCTCGGCGAGCACCCGGGCCGGATGCCGCAGTTCGGGGCCCGGCTGCCGCAGCCGGTGGTGGCCGAGCGGATCGCCCACCGCTACGACGCCCAGGTCGAGGCCGGCTTCGTGGAGGAGGTCGAGGCCCTGCTGGCGCTCGACCGGCCCCTCAGCCGCACCGCGGCCCAGGCCCTCGGCTACCGGGAGCTGATCGCCCACGTCCGGGGTGAGGTGTCGCTCGACGAGGCCCTCGCCACCGCGGTCGGCCGGACCCGCCGCTTCGCCCGCCGCCAGCGGGCCTGGTTCCGCCGCGACCCCCGTATCCGCTGGTTCGATGCCACCGCCGACCCGGCGACGCTCACCGACGAGGTCGTCGCCACCGTCGCCACCGCCCTGGCCGCCCCGCCGCCCGCCTGACCCGAACTGGGAGCAGGACCGGCTGTCGGGGCGACCACTTCCGCTCCCAGAACGAGGCGATGACGAACGGCGGGGCGGGAAACCGGGCGGCATCGGGCCGATCGCCTGCGAGACTGGGGCCAGGCCGCCCGCCCCTCGCCTGCCAGGAGCCGCATGACGTCACGCCCGCCCGCCCCGCCCCCACCGCCCGACGAGTCCCACCGTGGGGCCTTCGGCGACTACGGCGGCACGAGCGGTGCCTTCATCGAGCGGACCTTCCGGGAGAAGATCCTGATGGTCGGCGTGACGCTGCCACCGCACCTCGACGACGACACCGAGGCCAGCCTCGACGAGCTGGAGCTGCTGGTCGACACGGCCGGGGCCGACGTCGTGGGCCGGGTCGTCCAGCGTCGCACCCGGCCCGAGCCCGCCACCTACATCGGCAAGGGCAAGGTCGAGGAGCTGAAGGCCCTGGCCGAGGCGGTCGACTGCGACACCGTCGTGTTCGACGACGAGCTGAGCCCGGCCCAGCAGAACAACCTGGAGAAGCTGCTCGGGCGCACCGCCATCGACCGCACCGCGGTGATCCTCGACATCTTCGCCCAGAACGCCTCCAGCCAGGAGGGCAAGGCCCAGGTCGAGCTGGCCATGCACCGCTACCGGCTGCCCCGCCTGCGGGGCAAGGGCGGGAGCCTCAGCCAGCAGGCCGGCGGTGCGGGCGGCGGCCTCGGCGCCCGGCGAGGCCCCGGCGAGACCCAGTTGGAGGTCGACCGTCGGCGGGTCCTGCGCCGGGTCCACAAGCTGGAGGCCGACCTGCGGGCCATCGCCCAGCACCGGGAGACCCAGCGCAAGGCCCGGGGCCGGAGCCGGGTCACCCAGGTCGCCCTCGTCGGGTACACCAACGCCGGCAAGTCGACCCTGCTCAACCGGCTCACCGAGGCCGACGTCCACGTCGAGGACCGGCTCTTCGCCACCCTCGATGCCACCACCCGGCGCCTGGAGCTCCCCGGCGGCGAGGCGGTGCTGGCCACCGACACGGTCGGCTTCGTCCGGAAGCTGCCGCACCAGTTGGTCGAGGCGTTCCGGTCCACGCTCGACGTGGCGGCCGAGGCCGACCTGCTCGTCCACGTCGTCGATGCCTCGGCGCCGGATCCCGAGGGCCAGATGGCCGCGGTCCGCGAGGTCCTGACCGAGATCGACGCGGCCGAGGTCCCCGAGATGATCTGCTTCAACAAGCGCGACGCCACCGAGGAGTGGAAGCGGCTGGTCGAGCGGCACCCCGGCTCGGTCGCGGTGTCGGGCCGCACGGGGGAGGGCATCGAGGACCTCCTCCAGGCCATCTCCGACCGGCTCCGCGCCCTGACCGCCACCTGCTCTCTGCTCGTCCCCTTCGCCCGGGGCGACGTGTTGGCCGAGGTCCACCGCGAGGGCGAGGTCCTGAGCGAGGAGGCCGCCGACGACGGCATGGCCGTGGTGGCCCGGCTCGACGAGGCCGGCCGGGCCAAGCTGGCGCCGTTCATCGTGGGAGCGGCGGCGGGGGCGGGGACTTCGGGGGCGACCCCGGCCTCCCAGTAGGGTCACGGCCCCATGGATCCCGCCGTCCTGGTCCACCTGACCTCCCACCGTCCGCTGTCGCTGCGCGCCATCGAGGCCCTCACCACCGTGGCCCCGGGGGAGGTCCTGGCCATGGCCACCGTCGCCGAGGTGCTGGAGACCGTCGAGCACACCCCCGGCTGTGCCGGCCTGCTCCCGGTCGAGGACAGCTACGGCGGTGAGGACACCGCCGTCCTCGACCGGCTGATCTTCGGGACGTCCAAGGTGTTCGTCAGCGAGGAGGTCGTGGTCGGCGAGACGATCGACGCCTTCCGCGTCCGCAGCGACGACCCCGCCGAGGCCCGGGTCGCGGTGTCCGAGCCCCGGGCGGTCGAGCACTGCCACCGGTTCATCCGGGAGAACGGCCTGCTCACCCGGTTCGTCG
>CAYQGF010000464.1:0-3125 GCA_964416885.1 uncultured Iamiaceae bacterium | reverse complement strand
CCACCGTCTCGGCCACGACCCATCCGCCCCGACCGTCGGGGAGGGCGACGAGGGCATCGGCCGGCGCCGTGTCGTCGGCGAAGCCACCCCGACCGAGCGCCACCTCGGGGCCGACGGCCTGGGTGGCATGGCCCTCGATGGTGGCCCGCTGGGCGGCGGCGTCGAGGTCCCGGGGCGCGGCGGCACCAGCAGGAGAGTCGGCGGTGGCAGTGGCAGTGGCGGTGGCATCCGGGGCGTCGCCCACGAAGCGGACGTAGGCCTCCCGGATCGGCTGCCACCCGGTGCAGCGGCACAGGTGGGCGGCCAGCGCCCGGTCGACGCCGGGGCGGTCGTCGGCCGCCACGCCCTTGGCCCGGGCCCCCTCCAGACGGCAGATGATCCCGGGCGTGCAGAAGCCGCACTGGCTGGCGCCGGTGGCGACGAAGGCGTCGGCCCAACCGGTGCGCACGTCGTCGGGCAGGCCGTCGACGGTCGTCACCGTCCGGCCGGCGACCCGGCGCAGCGGGGTGACACAGGCGACCCGCGGCGCACCGTCGACCAGGACGGTGCAGCAGCCGCACTGGCCCTGGGGCGCACAACCGTCCTTGGCGGCCCGGACGCCGAGCCGGTCCCTCAGGGCGTCGAGCAGGGTGATGCCGTCGTCGACCAGTTCGACCTGCCGACCGTCGACCACGAGCTGCACGGTGCGGGTCGCCGGGGCCGCGGACGGGACGGAGTCGCTCACCGTTCGACCCTACGGTTTCGCGCCGCGGGCGACTCAAAGACAGGCCCCGTCACATCCCCTGTCCCATTGCAGCAGTCAGAGACTATTGTCTCTCCAGGACACTTCGACGACGTCGGCCTCGAGGTCACGAACGCATGAAACGCGAAGCCAAACGGGCGCTCGGCCGAGTCGCAGCGGTCCTCGCGGTCGCGACGGTGACGATCTCCTGCGGCGATGGCGGGAGCGGCTCCGTCGAAACGGAGGCGAGAGGCGACCCTCCGTCCGAGCTCCCCGGTCAGTTCGGACAGCTCGACGGCGGGTGGGCCACGATCGTCGCCAGCCAAGACCGGGTGTACGGCGTCGGCCTTTCCACTCCGGCGACCGAGCCATCTCCGGCCACGATCGGGCAGCGGGTCGACCTCGACGACGGCGCCGTCGCGGACATCCCTGCACCACCAGGGGACCCACTGCTGATCGACAGCGCGACGACGACCGATGAAGGCGAACTGGTCCTACTGGGGCGGCCGTGTCGAACCCTGCTGTTCACCGACGAGGACTCCTCCGACCTCTGCGACCCGGGGGCTGTCTCCTACGTCCTCGATGACGACGGTCAGAACTGGCGATCAGTGCCCACGCCTGCCGCGACGGGAGCTGCGCTCTTCGCCCAGACTCGTGTCGAGGGTGGTCCGGTGGCGGTCCTCAGTTCCGTCGAACCGGGTAGCGGCTATGTGGCTGCCGTCTTCTCCGACACCCAATGGCTTGCCGTCGCGACCTCGACGCTGGCAAGCGACGCCGACCAGTTCTGCGCCACCGATGACACCCTTTTCCACCTAGGCGCCTCCGCGACCGCCGAGATGCGCCCCAGACGGGAGGGCTTCGACCCATCGACTGTGTTCGCCCACTCCTTTGCCTCGGTGGACCTCACAACAGGTGAGCGAATGGAGCTCACCGTGCCGGACTTGTACCCGTTCAACGCCTTGGCGCCAACGAGGCTCGCGTGTGATCGTCAACACCCAACCATGGCGACGCTCACGGAGCGCGGGTTCCCTCCGCAGGCGTGGACGCTCACCGAGGAGCGACAATGGACGCCGCTACCGAGTATCTCGGGTGATCGACCGGCAGGTGTCGCGGCGGCCACGAGCTCGACGTCTGTTGTGTTCACATGGGCGGTCACCGTCGACGAGAGCGGGGTCCCCACCCCCGAGACCGGTCGCGCAGGGATCTCGGCCATCAGCCCAGGAGGAGAGGTCTTCCTGTTGCGTGACAACAGTCAGGACACGACCGTGGTACCGGTCGACAAGTCCGACCAAGTACTGCTGATCGGCCCGCTGACCCAGCCCGACGGCGAGGATCCCGGAGCGCCCCAACCAGCAGACACGGTGCCCGTCGAGGTCGTGGATGTACCCGCATGACGGTCCAACGCCGAATCCACGCGCGGCTCATCGTCGCCACGACATCTCTCATCTTGGCAGCCACCGTCTCTGCAGCCGGGCCCAGCAGCGACCCGCGGTTCGCGGCAGAGATCGAAACAGTGCGCGTCGGATCGAACCGCAACGCCAACATGGTGGTGACTTTCAACATCTACGGCGCGAAAGGCAATACCGCCTACAACACCAATATCGCAGCTCCGTTTCCGACCAACAACACCGTGCAGAGCAGGGCTATCGCCCGTGGCGCCTACTTACACGGCATCGCCCTCCAGGAGGTCTGCTCGAACCAGCACTACTGGATCGATAGCGACCTCGATATCTACGGCGGCGGCAACTGGAGCAACAGCTATTGGGTCGCTCGCGCTCCGACCCTGGGCATCGGTGGCTCGATTCCGGCTGGCTGCGGCAGTTGGTACGGGAATGCAGTCTTCATTCGGGGGCCACGCAACAGCCATGGCGCCGCTGCATTCTCACCATCGACCCAAACAAGCTCCATGGAGGTCCGAGGCTGGGTGTGCGCGACGAGCTACCTCACGATGTGCTCCTCGCACGTGACCAACGCCGGTGGTTTCCCAGCGGCGGCCCAGTCCGCCGAGTTCCGCAATGTCGCTCAGTATGTCGCCGGGGCCCACGCGCCCTTGACGGCGTTCGCGGGAGCTGACTTCAACCTCACCCCCGACCCCGGCGGCTGGATGTTTGCTTGGACATGGCCTGGGTTCAAGGAGTCGGACACCGTGAACGCGTGGGAGTCCACGACTGACTGGGGAGCTGCGATCGACTTCATCTGGAAGAGCGGCTCGAACTGGAGGTACGACGCCTGGGTGAACTCGCACCAGCACTCCGACCACCACTGGAAGCAGGGCTACTTCTAGCCGTCGTCTCGCCCCTCGAGACCGGCCGACGGGGCCCGGTCGCTCACGCGGTCAAGCGGGTGAGCGCCTCGTCGAGCTCGTCGGCGTCGTAGATGACGTCGAGCCGCTCGGCCACGGTGC
>CAYQGF010000463.1:0-3131 GCA_964416885.1 uncultured Iamiaceae bacterium | reverse complement strand
GTCGACGACCTCGCCGATGAAGAAGGTGTGGCCGCCGCAGTCGACGGCCTGGCGGACCTCGCAGTCGACGTAGGCCGGGGCCTGGTCGAGGATCGGGGCGCCGGTGGCCCCGTCGTGGAACGGGAAGCCGTTGAGCGTCATGGCGGCCCGGTCGACCTCGACCGGCTTGGTGAACTTCCGGACGATGGCCCGGTCGTCGCGGGCGACGGTGTTGACGCTGAACACGCCACCGGCCTCCACCAGCTCGTGGGTGAACGCCGTCTTCTCCACGCCGACGCCCACCAGCTTGGGCTCGAAGCTGACCTGGCTGACCCAGTTGATCGTCATCCCGTTGCGCCGGTCGCCGTCGCGGCTGCCCAGGACGTACAGCCCGTAGGGGAACGACCAGAGCACCCGGCGCCGGAGCTTGTCGTAGTCGGCCCGGCCCTCCTCGTCGTCGCCGACCCGCTCCGGGTACGGCCCGATCGGCCCTGATCCGCCTGGTGCTGCCATGGCCTCGACCGTACCGGGCGTACGCGACGTGCCAGGCACATCGCGTACGGCGGCGGGACCTTGGGCCCTGGCGGACCGACCGCCGAGCCGGGACGATCGGGGCCGGTCCACCGTCCTCGATCGGAGGTGACGTGGTGCCGGTCCCCCGTGCAGCCCGAGCTGTCGCCCTCGGCGCAGGCGCCGCGGCCGGCGACGGCGTCCTCGCCGGCCTCTGGACGCCCCGAGGGCCCGACACCGGCATCCAGGCGCTCACCGCCATGGCCCTCGGGCTCGGGGTGGGGCTGCTCGCCGGCGCAGTGACGCGGTCGCGGTGGGCGATGCTGCTCGCCCCGGCCGTGTTCGTCGGCGTGTTCGAGCTGGTCCGGCTGGGCGCGACCGGGGCGACGGTCGACCACATCACCCTCGCCAGCCAGTACGGCGTCATGGCCTTCGTGGTCGGACGAGGGTTCCACGGCCTCCTGGCGCTCGGGCCGATGCTGGTCGGCGTGGCCCTCGGCCGGGCGTGGGCGCGACGCGGACACGGTGACGACGACGGGGCGCCCCCGAGCCCGCTCGCGGCCGTCGGCGTCGCCCTCCGCCGGACCGCGGTCGTGACGTCGGCCGCGGTGCTGCTCGTGCTCGCCGTCGCCCTGCTGCGGCCGGCCTCGACCGAGCCGATCCTCGGCCCCGACGGCGAGCCCCTCGCCGGGAGCATCGCCGAGCTCGCCACCGCCACCATCGGCGGGGACGAGCAGACGATGCTGATCCGGGGCCACGACGTCGACGACCCGATCGTGCTGTTCCTGGCCGGGGGCCCGGGCGGCTCCGAGGTCGGCACCATGAGCCGGTACGCCCAGCCCCTGGAACGGGACTTCGTCGTCGTCACCTGGGACCAGCTCGGCACCGGCCGGTCCCGGGGCCAGTGGGACCCCGGCACCAAGCTGAGCTTCGACCGGGCGGTCGCCGACACCATCGAGGTCACCGAGCACCTGCTCGACCGGTTCGGCCACGATCGGCTCTACCTGGTCGGCAACTCGTGGGGGACGTTCCTCGGGGTGCGCGCCGTCGAGGCCCGCCCCGACCTGTACGCCGCCTACGTCGGCACCGGCCAGATGGTCGACGCGGTGGCCACCGACCGGATGTTCTACGACGATGCCCTCGCCCACGCCGAGGCCACCGGCGACACCGCTCTGGCCGCCACCCTCCGCGCCAACGGCCCGCCCCCGTACGACGACCTGCTCGACATGGCCCCGGTCGTGGCCTCGGAGCACCGGTGGAACGACTACAGCGGCATCGAGGGCTTCCCCGGCCGGCGGGAGCCCACCGACAACCTCTTCGTCACCGAGTACACGCTGATGGACCAGGTGCGGTCGCTGGCCAACCTGCTCGACACCTACGTGACGCTCTACCCGGAGCTGGCCGACGTCGACCTGCGCGACACGACCCGTCTCGACGTGCCCGTCTACCTCGTGCAGGGCGCGTACGAGGCCCGGGGCCGGGCGGTGCTGGCCGAGGAGTGGTTCGGGCGCCTCGACGCCCCGGACAAGGAGCTGGTCACCTTCGAGCGCTCCGGCCACCGTCCCTGGGTGCAGGAGCCCGAGCGCTTCGCCGAGGTCATGACCGGAACGGTGCTGGCCCGCACCGCGCCGGACGTCTCCGTCGACGGCGTCCCGGCCGGTGCGGTCGACGAGGCCGACCAGCTGCGCGACCTCTTCGCCCGGTCCAACCCGGCCGTCTGGCCGCTCCCGCTGGTGGCCTCCGCCCTCGGCGTTGTCGCCCTCGCGGCCATCCTCCGCCGCCCGGGCCGGGCGACCGACCGCCTGGTCGCCCTCGGGCTGGCCGCGGCGTGGGCCGGGCTCGGCATCGTGTTCTTCGGGCGCCACGCGGCTCAGGACGACCCGCTGTTGGCCGCGGCCTACGGCGCCCTGTTCCTCGTCCAGGCGGGGCTCTTCGTCCGCGCCGGCGCCCTCGGCGACCGGCTCTCGTTCACGGCCCGCAACGGCCTGACCGGGTGGGTCGGGTGGGCGGCCCTCGCCTACGCCCTGGTCGTCTACCCGCTCGTCGGCGTGGCCCTCGGGCACGGCTACCCGGAGGCACCGCTGTTCGGCGCGGCCCCCTGCCCGACGACGATCGCCACGTTCGGGCTGCTGATGCTGGTCCGCCCGCCCCTCCCCCGGCACCTGCTGGTCGTCCCCACGACCTGGGCGGTCCTGGCGCCGCTGGCCGCGGTCGGCCACGGCTACCCCGAGGACCTCGGGTTGGTCGTGGCCGCCGTCGCCGCCCTCGCGCTCACCCGCCGACGCGATCCGGCCGAGGACGAACCGGCCGGGGTCGCTCCGACCGACGTCAGAGGCGCTCGAAGCCCCGCAGCAGCTCCCAGTCGGTGACGGCCCGGTTGAACGCCAGCCACTCCTGGCGGGCGGTGTTGAGCAGGTGGTGGTGCACGTCGTCGCCGAAGGCCTCCCGGGCGACCGTCGAGCCCTCGAACAGGTCGATGGCCTCGACCAGGGTGGCCGGGATGCGCTCGACGTCGTCGGCCTCGTAGGCGTTGCCGACGAAGGCCGGGCCGGGGTCGATCTGGTTGCGGATGCCGTGGAGCCCGGCGGCGATGACGCCGGCGTAGGCCAGGTACGGGTTGACGTCGGCACCAGGGATGCGGC
>CAYQGF010000462.1:0-3135 GCA_964416885.1 uncultured Iamiaceae bacterium | reverse complement strand
GCTGGCGCCCACCCTCCACGAGGGGTCGGTCGTGGTCGGCGCCGGGATGACCCGCCACGTCCACACCTCGACGATCACCTCCTTCGAGCGGTGGGTCGGCCCGACCACCACGTCCCGGGCGGTCAAGAAGGCCCGGCTCCTCCACGCCACGCCGGCGGGACGCCCGGCCGGCCCGGCCCCGTGGCCCCGCACCGCCACGGTCGAGGTGCCCGACGGCCCGCCGCTCGCCGTCACCGCCCACGCCGGCGTGTTCGCCGGGGCCCGCCTCGACGCCGGCACCGCCCTGCTGCTGGCCCACCTCCCGCCGCTCGACGGTGCGGCGCACGCGGTCGACCTGGGCTGTGGCACGGGCATCGTCGGCACCGTGCTGGGCCGGCGCGACCCCGACCTCGCCGTCACCTTCGTCGACGACTCCGCCCTCGCCGTGGCCTCGGCCCGGGCCACGTGGGCCGACGAGCACGGCGACCGGCCGGCGACGTTCGTCCACGGCGATGCCCTGGGTGACCCGGCCGCGGCCGAAGCCGACCTGATCGTCGTCAACCCGCCGTTCCACCGCGACCATGCCGTCGGCGACGCCACCGCCTGGCGGATGTTCCAGCAGGCCGCCGAGGTCCTCCCGCCCAGGGGCCGCCTCGTCGTGGTCGGCAACCGTCACCTGGCCCACCACGCCAAGCTGTCCCGCCTCTTCGGCTCGGCCGCCGTCGCCGTCCTCGGCTCCGACCCCGCCTACGTCGTCCTGGCCGCGACCCGCTGACCGGCGCGCCAGCATGGCGGCGTGGCTCCCCGCAACCTCGACCAGCTGACCCGCGTCTACGGCCCCACGACCTGGGACGTCTACGACCGACTGGACGAGTCCCCGGCCCCCGCCGGGCCCGACGATCTCCACGCGCTGGCTGCCGGGCTGCTCCGGCCGGGCGCCCGGGTCCTCGACGCCGGGTGCCGCGACGCCGCCCACCTGGTCCGGCTGGTGTGGGACAACGACGTGACCGGGGTGGGCGTCGAGCCCGTGCCCGTCCACGTCGAGCGGGCACGGGCGGCGGTGCGGGACGCCGGGCTCGACGACCGGGTCACCATCGTCGAGGCCATGGTCCACGACCTGGACGACGCCGCGCCGTTCGACCTGGTGTGGTGTCGGGACGTCCTGACCCAGGTCGACGACCTCGACGGCTTCCTCGCCGCCCTGGTCCACGCCCTGGCCCCCGGCGGCCACGTCCTCACCTACGCCACCTTCGCCACCGACCGGCTCGACGGCCACGACGCGGCGATGCTCGACCGCCACCTCGGCAACGTGCCCGGCGGGACCGACCGCGCCCGGGTCGAGGCGGCCTTCGAGCGGGTCGGGCTCCAGGCCGTCACCACCGTCGAGGTCGGGAGCGAGTGGGCCGAGCACGCCGAGGAGCGCACGGGGTGGGTGCGCCGCGACCTGCTCCGGCTCTCCCGGCTGCGCCGCCAGCGCGACGCCGTCATCGCCGCCCACGGCCGGGACGTCTACGACCACGTCGAGGCCAACCTCCACTGGGGCCTGTTCGTCCTCACCGGGAAGCTGGCCCCGGTGGTCCACGTGCTGGCCGTCAGAGCTTGAGGCCGGGGACGGCTCCGGTGTCGAGGGGGCTGGGGCCGTCGGCCATCAGGCGGTGCCAGCCGGCGGCGGCGACCATCGCCGCGTTGTCGGTGCACATGGCCCGGGACGGCAGCGACACCCGCAACCCGGCGGCCTCGCCCCGGCGCACCGCCTCGGCCCGCAGCAAGGTGTTGGCGGCCACGCCCCCGCCGAGGCACAGCCCCGCCGCCCCGGTCTCATCGGCGGCCCGCAGGGCCTTCACCATCAGCACGTCGACGACCGCGGCCTGGAAGCTGGCGGCCACGTCGACGGTGGCGACGTCGGGGTTCCGGCGGACGTGGTTGATCACCGCGGTCTTGAGCCCCGAGAACGACAGGTCGAGGCCCTCGTCGAGCATGGCCCGGGGGAAGGCGATGGCCTCGGGGTCGCCCTCGGTGGCGGCGGCGTCGATGGCCGGGCCGCCCGGGTAGCCGAGCCCGAGGTAGCGGGCGACCTTGTCGAAGGCCTCACCGGCCGCGTCGTCGACGGTGCCACCGAGGACCTCGTAGGAGCCGGGGGCGTCCATCGAGACGAGCATCGTGTGCCCGCCCGACACCAGCAGCACGACCACCGGCAGCTCGACGTCGGGGTCGTCGAGGAGGGCGGCGTGGAGGTGGGCCTCGAGGTGGTTGACGGCGACGAACGGGACGTCCCACACCAGGGCCAGGGCCTTGGCCGTCGCCACCCCGACCAGCAGGGCGCCGACCAGGCCCGGCCCGTAGGTGGCCGCCACCGCCCCGACCTCGTGGTCGGCCAGCCCGGCCTCGACCAACGACTCGGCGATCACCGGGGTGAGCAGCTCGACGTGGGCCCGGCTGGCGACCTCGGGCACGACGCCGCCGTAGCGGGCGTGGATGTCGACCTGGCTCGACACGACCGACGAGCGGACCTCCCGCCCGCCGACCACGACCGCGGCCGCGGTCTCGTCGCACGAGGTCTCGATGCCGAGCACGGGGAGCCGGTCGAGGTCGACGCCCTCCGGCGCCCACGTCGGCGTGAGCAGGTCGGTCATCGGTGCACCTCGGAGGCAGGGGGCATGTCGGGGGCACGGTGCCCGTGGGACGCCCCGTGCCCGTCGGGGGCGGAGCGGACGCCCTGGAGGACGGTGGGGCTGGGCAGGCCGGCCTCGATGCGAGCCAGCCGGTCCGCATACTCCGGCCCCTGCACGTCGTCGGCCCACATGATCACGGCATCCTCCCGGTTGTCGACGTAGTACGCCTTCCGGACCCCGGCGGGGGCGAACCCGAACCGGCTGTAGAGCCGCTGGGCGCCCCGGTTCGAGGCCCGCACCTCCAGGGTGACCCGCTCGGCGCCGAGCACCACGGCGTCGCGCATCAGGACGAGCAGCATCCGGGTGGCCAGGCCCTGCCGTTGCCGGGACGGGGCGACGGCGACGGTGGTGACGTGGGCGTCGCCGACGATGACCAGCAGCCCGGCGTAGCCGACCACCTGGGTGCCCTGGCGAGCGACGACGTAGCTGCGGCCATCGGTGGTCGACAGCTCGCCGAGGTAGAGCCCGAGCGACCACGGCCGGG
>CAYQGF010000461.1:0-3140 GCA_964416885.1 uncultured Iamiaceae bacterium | reverse complement strand
GCCGGGCTGGGCCTCACCCACCACCGGTTGTCGATCGAGTGGGCCCGGGTCGAGCCCGAGCCCGGCGTCCACGACCCGGCCGCGGTCGAGCACTACCGGGCCGTCCTCACCGCCGCCCACGACGCCGGCATCACGCCGTGGGTGACGTTGCACCACTTCACCCTCCCCCGCTGGTTCGCGGCCGACGGCGGCTTCACCGTCGAGGCCAACCGCACCGGCGCCTGGGCCCGCCACGTCGACTGGGTGGCCGAGACCTTCGGCGACCTGGCCGGCGGCTGGCAACCGGTCAACGAGACCAACCTCTACGGCCTGCTCCACTACGGCGGCTTCGGCCTCCCACCGGACCACCACGACCTCGACGAGGCGGCCGCGGTCGACGAGCAGATCCAGCTCGCCACGGCCGAGGCCGCAGTGCGCCTGCGCCAGACCGGGGCGCCGGTGGCATCGATCTTCGGGCTGGCCGCCCACGTCGCCCAGGACGACGACCCGGCCACCACCAGCTTCGTCGAGTTCATCGACGACGGCCTGTGGCACCCGGGCCTGCGGCTGTTCCGCGACGGCGTGCTGCGCTCCCGGGGCCGGGCGCCGATCGAGCGGCCCGACCTCGCCGGCGCCTTCGACCTGATCGGCTTCTCGTACTACATGGCCCTCGGGGTGAAGGACGGCAGCCTGGCGACCCACCCACCCGGTGCCCGCCTGTCGCCCCTGGGCTACGGGATCTTCCCCGACGGCCTGGGCCTGGTGCTCGACCGCCTCCACGCCGACCTCCCGGGCACCCCGCTGCTCGTCGCCGAGTACGGCATCGGTACCGCCGACGATGCCGAGCGGGCCGCCTACGTCACCCGGGGCCTCGAGGTCGTGCAGGAGCGGCTGGCCGCCGGGGTCGACGTCCGCGGCTTCTTCCACTGGACCGCCGTCGACAACTACGAGTGGCTCCACGGCTTCGATGCCGACGCCGCCTTCGGGCTGATCACCGCCGACCGGACCGTCAAGCCCAGTGCCGAGGTCCTGGCCCGGGAGGCCCGCCCCGAGCGCCGATCGGGAGGATCACCCCGGCGGAGTGACGTGCACGAGGGACCCAGGTGCCAGAGTGGCACCATGACCATCGGGCCTGTCGAGTACGTCGTCATCGAGTTCCCGGGCAACCGGTTCCACGGCGACATCGCCCCCGCTCTCGGCGACATCATCGACTCCGGCGTCGTCCGGATCATCGACCTCGTGTTCGTCAAGAAGAGCGCCGACGGCAAGGTCCAGGTCTTCGAGTACGACGAGCTCGACGAGGCCAGCTCGATCGCCCGGCTCGACGGCGAGGCCGGCGGGCTGATCGGCGAGGAGGACGTGGCCGACGTGGCCGAGGTGCTCCACCCCGACTCCTCGGCCCTGCTGGTCGTCTGGGAGGACCGCTGGGCGGCCCCGTTGGCGGCCGCGGTCCGGGCCGCCGGGGGCGAGATCGTCGCCGGCTCGCGCATCCACCACGAGATCGTCGCCGAGACCTTCGCCGAGATCCCCTCGGCCCCCTGAACCCCCCCGACCGCCAAGGAGCACCCGTCATGAGAAGACGACCGATGGCCCGCCCCGCCCGGGGCCTGGTCCGCACCGCGGGCCGCACCGCCGTGATCGCCGGCACCGCCACCGCGGTGTCGGGCCGCGTCGCCCAGAACCAGGCCGCCCAGGCCCAGCAGGCCGCCGAGGCCCAGGCCTACCGGGAGGCGCAGGCCGCCGCCGCAGCCGCGCCCCCTCCCCCGCAGCCCGCCCCGGCGCCTGCGCCCGAGCCGGCGGCCGCTCCGGTCGACGTGGTCGGCCAGCTCACCCAGTTGGCCGCCCTGCGCGACCAGGGGGTCCTCACCGACGCCGAGTTCGAGGCCCAGAAGGCCAAGATCCTCAGCCTCTGAAGACGGTGGCCCAGTCGCGGGCCATGCTGATCGTCGTCCAGCCGAGGTGGGCCGCCACGTCGGTGATCGGCTCGTCCTCGGTGAAGGTGCCGGCCTCGCTGCGGTAGGCGACCTCTCGCTCATCGTCGTCGTGGTCGACGAGCAGGGCCAGGCCGGGATGGGGGCCGGCGCACGCCCACTCGAGCATCTCGCGGTCGCCCGCGGAGTTGCCCCCGGCGAGGATCGGGCGCCGACCGAGCTGGGTCTGGATGTTGGTGACCTTGGCCGGGCCCTCGTTGGCGTCGCCGAGGACGGCTGCGGTGCGTCGCAGCTCGGGCGCACCGCCGTCGGCGCGCCGTCCGAAGTCGTAGGAGATCAGGGTGCCGACCACCAGCTCGGGGGGCACGCCGTACAGGTCCCGGCTCACGGCCCGGACGAACTCGGTGCCACCACCGGTCACGATCGCCACCGTGAAGGAGCGGCGGCGCAGCTCGTCGATCAGCTCCACCATCGGTTGGTAGACGAGCGACCGCAGCGGACGACCGAAGGTGGGGTGCATGGCCTCCACCATGAAGGCGACGGCGCGGGCCGAGAACTCCTCGGGGCCGAGCCCCTCGAACAGCCCGGCCAGGGCCACCGCGATGCGGGGCAGCCCGACCTCGGCGATGGCGGCCTGGTCCCCGCTGAGCAGGGCGGCCAGCTCGGGCCGCTCGCCGACCGAGGGGTCCTCGGCGAGACGGCGGCCCAGGGCGTCGAGGAAGAAGGCCAGCTGGGCGTACTGGGGCTTCTCGCACCAGAGGGTGCCGTCGTTGTCGAAGGAGGCGACCCGGTCGTCGACCGGCACCGCGGCCGACGCCTCCAGGAAGCCCACCACCGCGTCCCGGGTCGGCCCCGGTCGCCACGAGGGCAGCAGGGTCTCGTCGGTCATGTCGTCGTCTCCTCCTCGGTGGCGGCCGCCTCCGGCCAGACGCAGCGGAAGCCGACGTGGCTCATGCCGGTGTCGACCATCTGGGGGCGACGGGCAGCCGGCCGGTAGCGCAGGCAGTAGGTGTCGGCGCACAGGTGCGAGCCGCCCTTGACCACCTTGCGGGGGATGCGGAACTGGGGCTGGGCCGGGTCGTAGCTGGCCTCGACGGCGCCGCCACGGGGGTCGCGGGGCGCACAGCACGGCGACGCCGCGGCCTCCGGGTGCTGGGCCGTCCACCAGTCGTCGGTCCACTCCCACACGTTGCCGGCCATGTCGTGGAGCCCGTAGCCGTTGGCCGGGAA
>CAYQGF010000460.1:0-3143 GCA_964416885.1 uncultured Iamiaceae bacterium | reverse complement strand
AAGCTCGAGCCCAACCCCCGGGGCCTGGTCGACGACCTCCGCACGATGCGCGAGCTCGGCGTCGAGACGCTCTACTACGGGGGGTACGGCTACGCGACGTTCCACTTCGCCACGGCCTTCGCCGAGCTCGACTGGGACCCGCCCCGGGTGATGGGCACCGCCTTCATGTTCTATTCCAACAGCAACGCCTGGGCCGAGGGGCTGGAGGGCTGGCACGGGGTCGACCAGCTCGGCGAGGACGGTGCCAACCCCAACTACAACGCCATGGTCGAGCGGTTCGAGGCCCGGTTCGGCCGTACCACCCGCAACGTCGTGGTCGCCCTGGCCTACGACACGGCGCGGGTCGCCATCCACGGCATCGGCAACGCCGCCATCCCGCATCCCCGCTGGGTGAAGGAGGGCATGGAGCGCATCCGTTGGATGCCCGCCACCAACGGCGGCCCCGGCACCTACATCCAGTTCGGCCCCCACGACCGGAAGGGCTACAAGGGCGACTTCCTCACCATCCGCGAGCTGCGGGGCGGCGAGCTGCGCTTCGACGGCTACCACCGCCCCGAGTGGCCCTCGAACCGGGCCCCGGCCTGACCCGATGGGCAAGGTCTACATCCACGAGCTGATCGCCATCGTCGGGCACAACCGCGCCCGGTACATGCACCACATGACGGCCAACTGGTGCCCGGTGGCCCGGGAGGAGCGCGACCAGCTCTGCCTCGGGGTGTGGGCCACGCTCGGCTCCACCGGGGCCTGGCCCCAGGTCGTCAACATGTGGGAGCTCGACGGCTGGGAGGGGCTGGCCGCCAACTTCGCCCACGAGACCGGTGGCGGCCGCGACCAGGACCCGTCGCTGGCCGAGTGGTGGGCGACGGCGGCCTCGCTGCGGCGGGGCGGGTTCGACCGCATCGTCGTGCCGACCTCCTGGACGCGGTCGGTCGACCAGCTCTGCGCCGACGGTGTCCGGGGCGAGGTGTACGCCCACGAGCTGTACACGGTCCCGCCCGGCCGGGCCGGTGCCCTGCTCGACGCCGTGGGGGAGGTCGGGCGGCCGGTGGTCGAGGCCCTCGGGCTCCGGGCCGTCGGAGGCTACGAGGTGGCGCTGGGCGACCGGTCCGAGGCCGTGGTGATCTGGGCCGTCCCCGACTGGCCGACGTGGGCGACCTTCGAGCGGGCCTGGTCCGGGGCCGGCGAGCTGGTGCCCTGGGGCCGGGCCCTGGTCGACCTCGGGGCCCGGTGGCGCCGGCAGCTGATGGTCGACGCGCCGCTCTCCCCGCTGCGGACCGGCCGCCAGCCCCAGGAGTCCGACCGCTGCCCGTTGGGGGAGATCCGATGACGGCGTTCACCACCGACGACGGGCTGGCCCGGCTGCCCACCCGGGGTCGACCCGTCCGCGTCCCGACCGGCATCCTGGCCGTCGTGGAGCGTCCGGGGCCGCGAGTGCCGCTCATGGGGATGGGCCGATGAGCACGGACCTGCGCTGTGCGGTGCGGACGCGGGCGCGTGGCGACCTCCCGGTGGCCACTGCGGCGGCGGCCGCCACGCACGTCCTGGTCGAGACGCCTCGGCCCTGGCCCAAGGACCTCGGCACCACCGAGCTCCACGCGGCGGTGGCCGCCGTCGCCGGCCCGGGAGCCAGGGTGCACGGTGCGGTGCCGGCCGACGACCGGGCGCCCGGCGAGGTCGCGGTCGTGGTCCACGTCGCCCCACCGGGCCCCTTCGCCGGCTACCGACGGGGGAGCGCGATCGTGCCGGCCGCCGAGGTCCCGGCGACCGTCGCCGCCCTCGTCGCCGCGACCGGGGCCGCCGGTCCCGGGGTCACCGTCGATGACCCCGGTGCCGATCTGCTGGTGTGCACCCACGGCACGAGGGACCGGTGCTGCGGGGCCGACGGTACTGCGCTGGCCCGTCGGGTGGCGGCCGCCGGGCTGCCCGCACGGGTGTGGCCGTCGAGCCACCTCGGTGGCCACCGCTTCGCCCCGACCGCGCTCCACCTCCCGTCCGGTACCGCCTGGGCCTGGCTCGACGAGGCCACCGTCGCCGCGGTGGTCGAGCGGTCCCGGTCCGTCGCCGACCTGATCGGTCACTACCGGGGCTCGGCTGCGGTCGCCCACCCGGCGGCTCAGGCCTTGGAGGCGCACGCGTTCGCCGAGGTCGGCTGGTCCTGGCTCGACGGCCCGCGGGAGGCCGTCGTCCACGCCGAGGTCGAGGCGGCCACGGCCTGGGACGTCGAGGTCGTCGGCGCCGGTCGGGCGTGGCGGGCGGTCGTCGCCGAGGTCGGTCGCCGTCCGCAGCTGGCCTGCGGCACCCCGACCGAGACCGCCAAGTCCGACCCCGTCTGGTCCGTCATCCCGGTCTGACCCGTGGTGCGGGGCCCGGTCCCCACGGCGGATGGTGACGCCTGTCATGTAGCGTCGTCCCCGCGGATCGGAGGCTCCGGCCGCCCCGGCCGGACCGGTCCCTCGACCCCGATCACGCGGAGGCGAGACGCCCATGGGTGAGAGCGACGGCGACCTGCGCAAGGTCGAGGGCACGGCGCTCGGCGATGTGTCGACCCGCAAGGTCAACCTCGACAACGGCGGTCTCCCGGCCGGGCTCCCGATGCCGCGGGACGTCGACCTGCTGGCCGACCCCGACAAACGGGTGCACGTCTCCACCTTCGGTCCCGACCGCTATCCCTACGGCGTGCCCGACGGATGGTTCGTCGTCGCCGAGGCCGCCGACGTCGAGCCGGGCGAGGTCCGGGCCATCCGCTACTTCGACCGCGACCTCGTCGTGTTCCGGGGCACCGACGGCACCCCGAGCGTGCTCGATGCCCATTGCCCCCACCTCGGGGCCCACCTGGCCGTCGGTGGCCGGGTCGAGGAGAGCTGCATCCGGTGCCCGTTCCACGGCTGGAAGTTCGACGGCGCATCGGGCACGTGCGTCGACATCCCCTACGGCGACGCCACCCGGGTCCCCCCGAAGGCCCATCAACGGGCGTACCCGACCCTCGAGCGCAACCACATGATCTGGGCCTGGTACCACGGCAAGGGCGGGGAGCCCTTCTACGAGGTCCCCGAGGTCCCCGAGCTCCACGACCCGGAGTGGACGCCGATCGTCGTGCGCGACTTCGTCGTCAACGTCTCGGCCCAGGACATGGCCGAGAACAA
>CAYQGF010000459.1:0-3156 GCA_964416885.1 uncultured Iamiaceae bacterium | reverse complement strand
GCCGAGGCCATGGCCGTCATCGACGAGCTCCAGGCCATGCAGGTCTTCTACGTCAACATCGGCGGCGGCGAGCCCACCGTCCGGCCCGACTTCTGGGACCTCCTCGACTACTCGGTCGAGCACCACGTCGGCGTGAAGTTCTCGACCAACGGGTTCAAGATCACCCCGGCCCGGGCCGAGCGCCTGGCGGCGACCGACTACCTCGACGTCCAGATCAGCCTCGACGGCGCCACCCCCGACGTGAACGACGCGGTGCGGGGCCCGGGCACCTACGACGCCGCCCTCCGGGCCATGGAGAACCTGGCCGACGCCGGGATGCGCGACTTCAAGATGAGCGTCGTCTGCACCCGTCACAACATCGACCAGCTCGACGGGTTCAAGGCCATCGCCGACCGCTACGGCGCCCAGCTCCGCCTCACCCGGCTGCGCCCGTCGGGCCGCGGCGCGGAGGTCTGGGACGAGCTCCACCCGCTCCCCGGCCAGCAGCGCCAGCTCTACGACTGGCTGGTGGCCCACGGCGAGCAGGTCCTCACCGGCGACTCCTTCTTCCACCTGTCGGCCTACGGCGAGGCCCTGCCCGGGCTCAACCTGTGCGGCGCCGGCCGGGTCGTCTGCCTGATCGACCCGGTGGGCGACGTCTACGCCTGTCCCTTCGCCATCCACGACCGGTTCAAGGCCGGCAACGTCCGCTCCGAGGGCGGCTTCGCCGGCGTGTGGCGGGAGAGCGAGCTGTTCCTCGAGCTGCGCGAGCCGCAGTCGGCGGGCGCCTGTGCGAGCTGCGGGGCCTACGACGCCTGCCGGGGCGGCTGCATGGCGGCCAAGTTCTTCACCGGCCTGCCCCTCGACGCCCCCGACCCGGAGTGCGTCAAGGGCCACGGCGAGGCCGCGCTGGCAGCCCTCGGGCTCGACGCCTCGAAGCCGAAGCCGTCGGTCGACCACTCCAAGCCGGTGCCGGTCACCTTGAGTGCCCGACCCGGCCGTCCCGACAAGGCGTGCGAGGAGAACCCCCTCCACGGCCTGGTCCTCTCCTAGAAGGCGCTGTCTGATGCCCCGCAACCCCTGGTTCGAGTCCGTCGAGGAGGCCCGGCGCCGGGCCCAGCGCCGCCTGCCCAAGTCGGTCTACAGCGCCCTGCTGGCCGGGTCGGAGAAGGGCCTCTCCTACAACGACAACGTCGAGTCCTACGGCGAGCTGGGCTTCGCCCCCCACGTCGCCGGGCTGGCCCCGTCCCGCGACCTGGCGACGAGCGTGATGGGCCAGGACATCTCGCTGCCGGTCCTGATCTCGCCCACGGGCGTGCAGGCCGTCCACCCCGACGGCGAGGTCGCGGTGGCCCGGGCCGCCGCCGCCCGGGGCACGGCGATGGGGCTGTCGAGCTTCGCCTCCAAGCCGGTGGAGGAGGTCGTCGCCGCCAACCCGCAGACGTTCTTCCAGATCTACTGGATGGGCGATCGGGCCGCCATGGAGGCCCGGCTGGCCCGGGCGCAGGCCGCCGGCTGCGTCGGGCTGATCCTGACCCTCGACTGGAGCTTCTCGCACTCGCGGGACTGGGGGTCGCCATCGATCCCCGACGAGGTCGACCTCAAGACGATGGTGACCTTCGCCCCCGAGGTGGCGCTCAAGCCGGCGTGGCTGCTGGAGTTCGCCCGCACCAAGCGCCTGCCCGACCTCGGCGTGCCCAACGTGGTGCCCCGCGGCGCCGAGGCCCCCAAGTTCTTCGGGGCCTACGGCGAGTGGATGGGCACGCCCCCGCCGTCGTGGGACGACGTGGCGTGGCTGCGGTCGCAGTGGGACGGGCCGTTCATGCTCAAGGGCGTCTCCCGCCTCGACGACGCCCGCGCCGCGGTCGACGCCGGGGTCACCGCCATCTCGGTGTCGAACCACGGCGGCAACAACCTCGACGGCACGCCGGCGCCGATCCGGTCCCTGCCCGCCGTCGCCGACGCCGTGGGCGACGAGGTCGAGGTCCTGCTCGACGGGGGCATCCGTCGGGGCAGCGACGTGGTGAAGGCCGTGGCCCTGGGCGCCCGGGCCGTCATGATCGGCCGGGCCTACCTGTGGGGCCTGGCGGCCAACGGGCAGGCCGGCGTGGAGAACGTCCTCGACGTCCTGCGCAACGGGATCGACTCCACCCTGCTGGCCCTCGGCCACAGCTCGATCCACGACCTGACGCCCGACGACGTCCTCGTCCCCGAGGGCTTCACCCGGGTCCTCGGCGACACCAAGTAGCCGCGCTCCCGACTCCGGCGCGGGACGGTCAGGCCGCCGGCTCCAGGGGGTCGGTGCTGATGAGCTGGGTGCGGCACAGCTCGGCGTAGCGGCCACCGCGGGCGACCAGCTCGTCGTGGGTGCCCCGCTCGACGATGCGGCCGGCGACCACCACCGCGATCTCGTCGGCGGCCCGGACCGTGGCCAGCCGGTGGGCGATCACCACCGACGTGCGGCCGGCGAGGGCGGTGCGGAGAGCCTCCTGCACCGCGGCCTCCGAGGTGGCGTCGAGGTGGGCGGTGGCCTCGTCGAGGACGACCACACCGGGGTCCTTGAGCAGCAGGCGGGCGATGGCGATGCGCTGCTTCTCACCGCCGGAGAGCCGGTGGCCCCGGTCGCCGACCACCGTCGCCACACCGTCGGGGAGCCGCTCGACGGTGTCCCACACCTGGGCGGCGCGCAGGGCGGCCTCGACCTCCGCGTCGGTGGCGTCGGGCCGGGCGTAGCGCAGGTTGGCCGCGAGGGTGTCGTGGAAGAGGTGGACGTCCTGGGCGACCACGCCGACGGCGTCGCGCACCGCGTCCAGCGTCGTGGCGCGCAGGTCGACGCCGCCCAGCCGCACCGCCCCACCGGTCGGGTCGTCGAGGCGTGAGAGCAGGCCGGCGATGGTGGACTTCCCGGCCCCGGACGGGCCGACCAGGGCGAGGGTCCGCCCCGGGGCCACGGTCAGGTCGATGCCGTGCAGCACCTCCTCCGACGGCCGGTCGTCGAGCCGAGCGACACCCTCCAGCGAGGCCAACGAGACCTCCTCGGCGGTCGGGTGGCGGTAGGTCACGGCGTCGAGCTCGACCGCCAGCGGCCCGGCCGGCAACGGGGTCGGGTCCTCGGCGTCGGTGATCTTGGGCTCCAGGTCGAGCACCTCCAGCACCCGCTCGAAGCTGACGAGGGTG
>CAYQGF010000458.1:0-3159 GCA_964416885.1 uncultured Iamiaceae bacterium | reverse complement strand
CTGATCATCGGCGACCGCAAGACCGGCAAGACGACGATCGGCGTCGACACGATCATCAACCAGCGTGGCCTCGGCGTGAAGTGCATCTACGTCGCCGTCGGCCAGAAGGCCTCGACCGTCGCCCAGACGGTGGAGACCCTCCGCCAGCACGGCGCGATGGACTACACGGTCGTCGTCGTGGCTCCGGCCAGCGACTCGGCGCCGTTCAAGTACCTCGCCCCCTACGCCGGCTGCGCCATGGGCCAGCACTGGATGGAGAACGGCGAGCACGCCCTGGCCGTCTACGACGACCTGTCGAAGCAGGCCGAGGCCTACCGCTCGGTGTCGCTGCTGCTGCGCCGCCCGCCGGGGCGCGAGGCGTACCCGGGCGACGTGTTCTACCTCCACAGCCGCCTCCTCGAGCGGGCCGCCAAGCTCTCCGACGAGAACGGTGCCGGCTCGATGACCGCCCTGCCGATCATCGAGACCAAGGCCGGCGACATCTCGGCCTACATCCCGACCAACGTGATCTCGATCACCGACGGCCAGGTCTTCCTCGAGGACGACCTGTTCAAGTCGGGCATCCGGCCCGCCATCAACGTGGGCCAGTCGGTGTCCCGCGTGGGCGGCGCGGCCCAGATCAAGGCCATGAAGACCGCGGTGGGCACGCTCAAGGGCGACCTGGCCCAGTTCCGCGAGCTGGAGTCGTTCGCCTCGATCGGCTCGGACCTCGACGCCGTGTCGCAGGCCACCCTCGACCGGGGCTACCGCCTCACCGAGCTGCTCAAGCAGGGCCTCAACTCGCCGTTCCCGGTCGAGGAGCAGGTCGTGGTGCTGTACGCCGGCACCCGCGGCTACCTCGACAAGGTCCCGGTCGCCGACGTGAAGCGCTGGGAGGGCGAGGTGCTCGACGTCTTCCGCAGCCGCCACAAGGGCCTGCTCGACGACATCCGCACCACCGGGAAGCTCGACGAGGACGCCCTCAAGGCCGCCCTCGACGGCTTCAACGAGGTCTTCGTCCCGAGCGACCAGCCCGGTGGCCGGGCCGACGACAGCCCGGCCGGCGAGGCCGAGCTGGGCCAGGCCGGTGGCCGGCGGGAGGGTCTCCTCCCCGAGGAGGAGATCACCCGGGACGACGCCGAGGCCCAGGAGTAACCAGTGGCCGGAGGCCAGGAACGGGTCCTGCGACGCCGCATCAAGAGCGTCCAGTCGACCAAGAAGATCACCCGGGCGATGGAGCTCATCGCCGCCACCCGCGTGGCCAAGGCCCAGCAGCGGGCCAACGAGGCTCGCCCCTACAGCGAGCTGCTCACCGACGTGATCCAGCACCTGGCCGAGAACGGGGGCATCACCGACCACCCGCTGCTCAAGCCGGCCGAGAAGGTCGAGAAGGTGGCCTTCGTGGTCATCTCGTCGGACCGCGGCCTCGCCGGTGGCTACAACTCGTCGGTCATCCGCGCCGCCGAGCGTGAGGTCCAGGCCCGCCTCCAGGAGGGCCTCGACTACTCGCTGATCACCGTGGGCCGGAAGGCGCAGGGGTACTTCGACTACCGCAACTACTCGATCGAGCGGGCCTTCGAGGGCATCTCCGACTCGCCCACCTACGACGACGCCGTCGCCGTGGGTGAGGTGATCACCGACCTCTACACCACGGAGGCGGTGCAGGAGGTCGTCCTCGTCTACACCCGGTTCGTCTCCATGGGCGTCCAGCAGGTGACGGTCCGGAAGTTCATGCCCCTGACCGGCGTCGGCGGCGAGAAGGCCGAGGACCGGGCCACCAGCGCCTACGAGTTCGAGCCGGCCCCCGGCCCGATCCTGGAGTCGCTGCTCCCGCGGTACGTCACGGCCCGGCTCTACGCCGCGCTGCTCGACTCGGCCGCCTCCGAGCACGCCAGCCGGCAGCGGGCCATGAAGGCCGCCACCGACAACGCCGAAGAGCTGATCATCAAGCTCACCCGGGTGATGAACCGGGCCCGGCAGGACAGCATCACCAACGAGATCATGGAGATCGTGGGCGGCGCCGAGGCGCTGCGCCAGGCCCAGGGGGACGACCCCGAGGACCTGCTCATCGACCACGTCTTCCCCTCGGACCCCTTCGACCACGCGGTCCCCGTCCCTCACCGCACCCACCACTTCCCCGCAGGAGATGCCTCGTGACTGTCACCGAGCCCGACACCCAGCTCAAGGACGGCCGTGTCGTCACCGTCGCCGGCCCGGTCGTCGACGTCGAGTTCCCCCCGGGCGCCATGCCCGAGATCAACACCTGCCTCTCGATGACCATCGAGGCCGGCGGGGAGAGCACCGAGGTCCGGGCCGAGGTGGCCCAGCAGATCGGTGACGGCCGCGTCCGGGCCATCTGCCTGAAGCCCACCGACGGGCTGAAGCGGGGCCAGGCCGTGCGCAACACCGGCGCCGGCATCACGGTCCCCGTGGGCGACGTGGTGCTCGGTCACGTGTTCAACGTGATCGGTGAGCCCCTCGACATCTCCTCCGAGGAGCTGGGCGAGGTCGCCACCCGGTGGGAGATCCACCGTGACGCCCCGACCTTCGACTCCCTGGAGCCGTCGGCCCAGGTGTTCGAGACCGGCATCAAGGTCATCGACCTGCTCACCCCCTATAAGCAGGGCGGCAAGATCGGCCTGTTCGGCGGCGCCGGCGTGGGCAAGACCGTGCTCATCCAGGAGATGATCCGCCGCGTGGCCCAGAACCACGGTGGTGTGTCGGTGTTCGCCGGCGTGGGCGAGCGCACCCGTGAGGGCACCGACCTCATGATCGAGATGGACGAGGCCGGCGTGCTCGAGAAGGCCGCCCTGTGCTTCGGCCAGATGGACGAGCCGCCGGGCGTGCGCCTCCGGGTCGCCCTGTCGGCGCTGACCATGGCCGAGTACTTCCGGGACGTGCAGCAGCAGGACGTGCTCCTGTTCGTCGACAACATCTTCCGGTTCACCCAGGCCGGTTCGGAGGTGTCGACCCTGCTGGGCCGCATGCCCTCGGCCGTGGGCTACCAGCCCACCCTGGCCGACGAGATGGGCGTGCTCCAGGAGCGCATCACCTCCACCCGAGGCCGTTCGATCACCTCGCTGCAGGCCGTGTACGTGCCCGCCGACGACTACACCGATCCGGCGCCGTTCACGTCGTTCACCCACTTCGACGGCACCACCGAGCTGAGCCGTGACATCG
>CAYQGF010000457.1:0-3163 GCA_964416885.1 uncultured Iamiaceae bacterium | reverse complement strand
CCCAGCCCGGTGGTGCCCTCGCCGGTGCGGGGGAGCTGGAAGTGCTTGCCGTCGATCGTGACCGGCTCCTCCCGGGCCAGCACCTGGCGGACGACGTCGATGTACTCCCGGGTCCGCTCCAGGGGGCGGGGGTAGGGCTGGCCGTACCAGCCCTCGACGACCTGGGGCCCCGATGCCCCGAGCCCGAGGACGAACCGGCCCTCGGTGAGGTGGTCGAGGGTGAGGGCGCTCATGGCCGTGGCGACCGGGGTGCGGGCGGCCATCTGGCAGACGGCGGTGCCGAGCTGGAGCCGTCGGGTCTGGGAGCCGTACCAGGCGAGGGGCGTGAAGCAGTCGGACCCGTAGGCCTCGGCGGACCAGACCGAGTCGAACCCGAGCTCCTCGGCGGCGGCGACCTGCTCGGCCACCCCGACGGGGGGCTGGGCGAACCAGTAGCCGAGGACCAGTCCGAGCTTGAGGTCGTCTGCCATGCGACGCACGGTAGCGAACGGACCTAGAGTAGAACACGTTCTCGTTTTCGCTTGCCGTCGGAGGACCTCGAACCGTGAGCCGCTACCCGTTCCCCATCCCTTACGGCTGGTTCCAGGTCGCCTACCCGGAGGACGTCCCGGTCAAGGCGACCAAGGCGCTCTTCGCCTTCGACCGCCACCTGGTGGCCTGGCGCGACGAGGAGGAGGTGCTCCACGTCCAGGACGCCTTCTGCCCCCACCTCGGCGCCCACCTCGGCCACGGTGGCTCGGTCGACGGCTGCCACATCCAGTGCCCGTTCCACGGCTGGGAGTTCGACGGCGAGGGCACCAACGTCGCCATCCCCTACTCGACCCGCACCAACAAGCGGGCGAGGGTCCGCAGCTACCCGGTCGACGAGGTCAACGGGAAGTCGCTGGTGTGGTTCCACCCCGACCCCGAGGTCGCCCCGCTCTGGCAGGTCCCGCCACTCCCCGAGCTGGAGGGCGACGAGTGGTTCGGCCCGGTCCGCACCGAGCACACCGTGCTGGCCCACCCCCAGGAGCTGGGCGAGAACGCCGTCGACTCGGCCCACTTCCGCTACGTCCACAACGTGGCCGAGGTCCCGGAGATCACCTCGTACCTCACCGAGGGGCCGATCGCCGAGATGAAGTCGCTCCAGAAGTTCCCGACCCCCCGGGGCGTGGTCGAGGGCAAGATCGAGTCGCTCGGCTACGGCCCCGGCGTGTCGGTGGTCCGCTTCGCCGGCATCATCGACACCCTCGCCATCGCCTCGACCACCCCGATCGACACGGGCAGCTGCATCACCCGCTTCGACTTCTACACCCGGTCGCTGGGCGACGCCGGCACCGACTCCAACGTGGCCAAGGCGTTCGTGCAGGAGGTCGACCGGCAGTTCATGGAGGACATGCCGGTGTGGGAGCACAAGGCCCACATCGCCCGGCCGGCGCTGGCCGACACCGACGGCCCGTTCATGACGTTCCGCAAGTGGTACCAGCAGTTCTACGCCGAGGTGGAGCCCGAGCAGGTCACCGACCCGGGGCTGTACCCACCCCCCTACTGGCCCGACAAGATGGACGAGAGCCCGGCCAAGGCCACCGCCTCCGCCCGCCACGGCCGCTGACCGTACGGAAGGTGCCTGGCACTTTCCGTACGCTCAGCCGCGGCCCATGCTCAGGACGGAGGCGTCGCCGGCGAGGTGGCCGCCGTCGACCACGTACTCGGCGCCGGTGACGTAGCCGGCCTCGTCGGAGCAGAGGAAGAGCACGACGGGGGCGACGTCGTCGACGGTGCCGACCCGCTTGATCGGGAGGTTCTGGTAGAAGGCGGCGTCGGCGGGGTCGACGTCGCCGCCGAAGCGAGTCATCGGCGTGTCGATGCCGCCGGGGTGGACGGTGTTGACCCGGATGCCCCGACGGCCCAGCTCGATGGCGGCCGAGCGGCTGAGCCCCCGGATGGCCCACTTCGAGGTCGAGTAGGCCGACAGGTACGGCAGCCCCTCCATCCCGCCGTTGGACGAGATGTTGACGATCGAGCCGTTGCCGGTCTTCTTCATGGACGGCACGACGGTCTTGATGCCGAGGAAGCAGCCCATGACGTTGACGTCGAGGACGGTGCGGAACCGCTCGGCGTCGTACCTGTCGATGGCGTCGAAGTCGAGGATGCCGGCGTTGTTGACCAGGGTGGTGACCGGCCCGAAGGCCTCCTCGGTGGCGGCCACGGCGGCCTGCCAGGCGTCCTCCGAGGTGACGTCGAGCGTCACCGCGATGGCGGCGGTACCGATGTCGGCGGCCACGGCGGCGGCCTCGTCGACCAGCACGTCGGCCACGACGACCCGCGCCCCCTCGGCCGCGAACAGGCGGGCCTCGGCCTCGCCCTGGCCCCGGGCCGCGCCCGTGATGATGGCGACCTTCCCGTCCAGTCGTCCCATGTCAGGGCTTCTCCGCGCCGACGACCCACATGGCGAAGAACTGCGAGCCGCCGCCGTAGGCGTGGCCCACCGCGGTGCGGGCGCCGTCGACCTGGTGGTCACCGGCGGTGCCCCGCACCTGCATGGCGGCCTCGGCGAAGCGGAGCATGCCGCTGGCGCCGATCGGGTTGGTGCAGAGCACGCCGCCGGACATGTTCACCGGCAGGTCGCCGTCGAGGGCGGTCGCGCCGGACTCGGTCATCTTCCAGCCCTCCCCCGGCTCGGCGAAGCCCAGGTTCTCCAGCCACATGGGCTCGAACCAGCTGAACGGCACGTACATCTCGACGCAGTCGACGTCCTTGCGGGGGTCCGTGATGCCGGCCTGCCGGTAGACGTCGGCCGCACAGAGGGCGCCGCCCAGCGGGAGGACGGTGTCGCGCTCGGCCGACAGGGTCGGCTCGCTCCGCATGGCCGTGCCCTTGACCCACGCCGGTGCCCGGCCCTCGGCCGCCGCCGCGTCGGCGACGGCCTCGCTGCCGAGGACCAGCGCACAGGCCCCGTCCGAGGACGGGCAGGTCTCGGCGTAGCGGATCGGGTCCCACAGCATCATCGACTCCTTGATCGAGTCGAAGGTGATGTCGTGCTCGTGGAGGTGGGCGTAGGGGTTCTTGAGCCCGTTCCGACGGTCCTTGAGGGCGACGAGCATCCCGACGTGGTCGGGCGAGCCCGAGCGCCGGATGTAGCTGCGGATGTGGGGGGCGAAGTAGCCGCCGGCACCGGCGTGGA
>CAYQGF010000456.1:0-3181 GCA_964416885.1 uncultured Iamiaceae bacterium | reverse complement strand
CCCCGGTTCGCCTCCGTCGACGCGGTCCGGGAGGGCCTGCGCGACGCCACCTACCTCGCCGACGACGGCATCGCCGGCATCGTCTACCTGGCCGACCGCCTGGGCAAGCCCGTGCTGGTCGAGGGGCCAGCGGGCACGGGCAAGACCCAGTTGGCCAAGTCGGTGGCCGAGTTGCTGGGCGCCCGCCTGATCCGCCTCCAGTGCTACGAGGGGCTCGACGAGGCCAAGGCCCTCTACGAGTGGAACTACAAGAAGCAGCTCCTCCGCATCCAGGCCGAGCGGGCCGACGACTCCACGTGGGACGAGGTCGAGGAGGACATCTTCTCCGACGAGTTCCTGCTCCAGCGCCCGCTCCTGGAGGCCATCCGGTCCGACGACCCGGTGGTCCTGCTGATCGACGAGGTCGACCGGGTCGAGGTCGAGACCGAGGCCCTGCTGCTGGAGATCCTCTCCGAGTACCAGGTGTCGATCCCCGAGCTGGGCACGATCACGGCCAAGCAGATCCCACTGGTCTTCCTCACCTCCAACGCCACCCGCGAGCTGTCCGAGGCCCTCAAGCGGCGCTGCCTCTACCTCCACGTCGACTACCCCGACATGGACCGGGAGAAGGAGATCGTGCTGGCCAAGGTCCCCGACATCACCGAGGCCCTGGCCGACCAGGTGGCCCGCATCGTCCGGTCGATCCGCCAGCTCGAGCTCAAGAAGGCGCCGTCGGTCAGCGAGACCCTCGACTGGGCCCGCACCCTCATGCTGCTCGGCGTCACCGAGGTCGACTCCGAGACCGCCACCAAGACGGCCAACATCCTGCTCAAGTACCAGAGCGACATCGCCAAGGCGGCCCGGGAGCTGGCCAGCGACCAGTCGGGCGTCAAGGCCTTCGCCCCGGGCCCGAAGTAGTCCTGTGGCACCGGGACCCGCCCTCGAGGAGGCGTCGGGACAGGCGCTGCTCCAGCTGCTGTCGGGCTTCATCGTCGAGCTGCGGGAGGCGGGCCTGCCGGTCAGCCTCACCGAGAACCTCGACGCCCTGGAGGCGGTCAAGCACATCCCGCTGGAGGACCGCAGCGCCTTCAAGTACGCCCTCGGCGCCACCCTGGTGAAGTCCTCGGCCCATTGGCGGGCCTTCGAGACGGTGTTCGAGGTCTACTTCTCGCTGCGGGGCGCGGCCCACGCCATCGACGACGAGACCGGGCTCGACCTGGGCGAGCTCGACCCCGACGAGGGCGACGGCCAGGGGGAGGGGCAAGGCGACGGCGAGGGCAAGGGCAGCGGCGGCGGGGGCGAGCAGCTCACGCCCGAGGAGCTGGCCCAGATGCTCTACCAGGCGCTGCTCAACGGCAACGACGCCCTGTTGCGCGCCCTGGCCCGCCAGGCGGTCAAGCGCTACGCCGGGATGGAGCCGGGCCGGCCCGTCGGCGGGACGTACTACCTGTACCGCACGCTGCGGAACCTCGACCTCGACAACGTCCTCGACAAGCTGATGGACCAGGCCCGCCAGCAGGCCCAGGACCAGGGCCAGGACCTGACGGCGCTCGAGGAGCGGCTCGAGAAGGACGAGTTCCAGAGCCGCATCGACCAGCTCAAGCAGGAGGTCGAGGCCGAGATCCGGCGCCGGCTGGTGGCCGACCGGGGCGTCGAGGCCATGGCCCGCACCCTCCGCAAGCCGCTGCCGGAGGACGTCGACTTCATGCACGCCAGCCGGGAGGAGATGGCGAACCTCCGCAAGGCGCTGTACCCGCTGACCCGGCGCCTCGCCGTCCGCCTGGCCCGCAAGCGCCGCCACGGCCGCAAGGGCGCCCTCGACTTCCGCCGCACGGTCCGCAAGTCGCTCAGCTACGGCGGCGTGCCGGCCGAGCCGCAGTTCCGCCACCCCAAGCCGCACAAGCCGGAGATCTTCGTCGTCGCCGACATCTCCGGGTCGGTGGCCGCCTTCGCCCGCTTCACGCTGATGCTCGTCTACGCCATCAGCCACCAGTTCTCGAAGGTCCGGGCGTTCACCTTCATCGACGGCATCGACGAGGTCACCTCGTTCTTCGAGGGAACCGAGGACATCAACGAGTCGATCCACCGGGTCAACACCGAGGCCGACGTGGTGTGGGTCGACGGCCACTCCGACTACGGCCACGCCTTCGAGGTCTTCTGGAACAAGTGGGGCAAGGAGATCGGCCCCAAGACCACCGTGATGATCCTCGGCGACGCCCGGAACAACTACCACGCGTCGCAGAGCTGGGTCATCAAGGAGATCCAGCACAAGGCCCGCCACGTCTACTGGCTCAACCCCGAGCCCAAGTCCTACTGGGACACCGGCGACTCGATCGTCGGCGACTACGGCGCCCACTGCGATGGCGTCTTCGAGTGCCGCAACCTGCGACAGCTCGAGCGCTTCGTCGAGTACCTCGCGTAGGTCCTCACTGCAAGGACAGAAGAGACCTACCATTCAACCGTAGGAAAAACCTACGGTTGAATGGTAGGTTTTGTCTGTGGTTGAACCGAGCCCTTTCCCGTACTTCGGCCCGCTCGGCGCAGGTGAGGTGGCTGGCCGTGATGCATTGCGTGCCGACCTGCACCTGCGGGTCGAGCAACGGCGCCTCACCGCGCTGCTCGGTCCTCGGCGGTACGGGAAGACGAGCCTGCTCCGCCAACTCGCTGCTGACCTGGAGCAAGACGGTTACGGGACGGTGTGGATCGATCTATACGAGCTCGGATCGATGGCAGATCTCGCAGGTGCGTTCGACCGGGGCATGTCGACGACTCGCGGGTCGCTGCGGGACACGCTCCACTCGCTCGCGGGCTCGATGTCGCTTCGTCTCGGGGTCCTCGGGATCGAGCTCTCGCGTGGGGCCAAGGAGCGTCCTGACCCTGCGTTGCGGCTGAGGGCGCTGCTCCAGATGCTCGTCGAGGTGTCGCAGCGTCGGAAGCTCCTGCTCGTGCTCGACGAGTTCTCGGGGATCGCCGGCATCGAACATGGGGTCGGACTTCTTCGAACGGAGCTACAGCACCACTACCGGGACCTCGGGATCGTCTTCGTCGGCTCGCAGCCGTCGACGATGGCGACGTTGTTCGGAGATCGTGCCCAGCCGTTCTTTTCGCAGGCCGACCTCGTGCGCATCGAACCGATGTCCGACGTCGATGTGAGCGCCATCGTCGAGCGAGGCTTCGAACGCACGGAGCGGCGCGCCTCGGA
>CAYQGF010000455.1:0-3187 GCA_964416885.1 uncultured Iamiaceae bacterium | reverse complement strand
CCCTCGGTGCCGTCGATGCGGGCCCGGCCGACCGACGGGCTGAGGATCGAGCACGTCAGCCCCGCCGTGGCGCCGCCGGGGTGCACGAGGAGCAGGGCGGCCTCGGCGTCGACCCCGGTGTCGGTGAGCGTCCCCCGGGCCACGACCTCGGTGGGCGGGCCGAGCAGCAGGTGGGCCAGGTTGACCACGTACACGCCGAGGTCGAGCAGCGCGCCGCCGCCCAGCTCGGGGGCGTAGAACCGGTTGGCCCGGTCCCGAGGGGCGGCGATGCCGAGGTCGGCCTGGACGTGGCGGACCTCGCCGATGACGCCGGCGGCCACGACCTCCTGGATGCGCCGGACCGCCGGGAAGAACCGGGTCCACATGGCCTCCATGGCGAACACCCCGGCGGCCCGGGCCGCGGCCACGACCTCCTCGGCGCCCGCCACCGTCGCGGTGAACGCCTTCTCGACCAGGACCGGCTTGCCCGCGGCGATGGCGGCCAGGGCCACGGCGTGGTGCTGCGGGTGCGGCGTGGCCACGTAGACCACGTCCACGTCGGGGTCCTCCACCAGCGCCCGGTACGACCCGTGGGCCCGGGCCGTCCCGCCGTGGGCGGCCACGAACGCCTCGGCCCGCTCGGCCGACCGGGACCCGACGGCGGCGAGCGTGGCCCCCTCGACCAGCGGGAGGTCGAGGGCGATGCCGTGGGCGATCATGCCGGGGCCGACGATGCCCCAGCGCACGTCCCCCCGACGCCCGTCGTCAGCGGTCACGGAACGGCGCCACGTGGGCCTCCTCGGTGCGGATGGTGTCGCCGTCGTCGAGGCGGACGTCGATGCCGTCGCCGATGACGTCGGTGTCGACCACGATGCCGACCTCGCCCTTGAACCTGCCCCGGGTGACGATGATGCGGGACCCGGTCTCGACGTCGACCCGGTCGCCCTCGGCCTTGGCCACATGGGCCTCGTGGGTCTCGATCTGCCGGCCGTCCTCCACCAGGGCCACGGTGATGCCGTCGCCGATCAGGTCCTTGTCGGTGATCGTGCCCTGGCGGCCCTTGAAGTCGCCCTCGGTGACGACGACCCGGTCGCCCTTCTCGAATCGGCTCATGAGCTGCAGCCTCGCACGCCGACGGGCTCGGCCGCCGACGTTGGCGGCGGGCGCCGACGAAGGCAGGGTGACGGCCATGACCACCCCGGACGCATCCCTCTCGGGCACCTTCTCCATCGCCGGCGACCTCCCCGTCCACCGGCTCGGCTTCGGCGCCATGCGCATCACCGGCAAGGGCGTCTGGGGCCCGCCACCGGACCGCGACGTCGCCGTCGCCACCGTCCGCCGGGCCGTCGAGCTCGGCACCACCCTCATCGACACCGCCGACTCCTACGGCCCCGAGGTCAGCGAGGAGATCATCGGCGAGGCCCTGGCGCCCTACCCCGACGACGTCGTCGTCGCCACCAAGGCCGGCCTCACCCGCAGCGGCCCCGACCAGTGGTCGCCCAACGGCCACCCCGACCACATCCGGCAGGCGTGCGAGGGCAGCCTCCGCCGGCTCCGGCTCGACACCATCCCCCTCTACCAGCTCCACCGCATCGACCCCGCGGTGCCGGTCGAGGACAGCCTCGGCACGATCGTCGAGCTCCAGGCCGAGGGGAAGGTCCGCCACATCGGCGTCTCCGAGGTCACCGTCGACGAGCTCCACCAGTGCCAGGCGATCACCCCGATCGTCACCGTCCAGAACCGCTTCAACCTCGTCGACCGGGAGTGGCAGGACGTGCTCGACGTCTGCACCGCCGAGGGCATCGGCTTCATCCCGTGGTTCCCGCTGGCCGTCGGCGACCTGGCCCGGGACCACGATGCCCTCCGCGACGCCTGCCGACGCCTCGACGCCGCGCCCAGCCAGGTCGCCCTGGCGTGGCTCCTCGGTCGCTCGCCGGTCGTGCTCCCGATCCCCGGCACCGGCCGCCCCGACCACCTGGCCGAGAACGTCGCCGCCGCCGGCCTGGAGCTCAGCGCCGAGGAGCGGGCCGCCCTCGACGCCGCCGCCTGACCGCCGTCAGCGCTCCTCGACCACCGTTCCGACCCGGGCCGCGAAGGGCTCGGCGAGGGCGGCGACGCTCGCCCGGTCGGACACCATCTCGAACGCGAGCGGCTCCCCGGCACCGTCGTCGACCACGATCCCGACCGTCCAGCCCTGGCGGAGCATCCGCACCTGGGCCCCGCCCAGGGGCCAGGCCCGGACCTGCTCCACGATCGTGAAGGTGCCCCCGCCGGCCTTGGTCTTGAACAGGCGCAGGGCGCCGTCGCCCGTCACGACCAGCAGGGCGTGGTGCTTGCGGTCGGTGGCGCCGCCGGTCGCCCGGTGGGCCCGTCGGGACAGGGTCCACGGCGCCAACGCCGCCTCCAGCGCCCCCGGCGGGGCCAGCCCGGCCAGGAACACCTCGATCGGCAGGCCGACCTGGGCCTCCAGCTCCTGCCGGAGCCGATCCAGGCCGGCCGCCATGGCCTCGGGGGACCGGTCGAACGCCTTGAAGATGCCCATGCTCCCAGGGGACCACCGCCGGTCGGGCGCCACATGAGCGGTCGACGCGCAACCGTGCGGCCCGGCCCGCCGTAGCCTCCGGCGGATGGCCTACGACGCCACCTTCGCCGCCTCGTTCGTCGACACGACCTGGGACACCGAGATCGTCCCGGCCCTCCACGACTACATCCGCATCCCCAACATCAGCCCCGAGTACGACCCGGGCTGGGCCGAGGCCGGGCACATGGACCGGGCCGCCGAGCTGGTCCGCCGTTGGCTGGCGGCCCGCCCGGTCGACGGGCTGACGGTCGAGGTCGTGCGGCTGGAGGGCCGCACCCCCGTGGTCCTGGCCGAGGTCCCGGCCAGCGAGGGGGACACCGCCTCCGACACCGCCGACGCTGCCGCCGCCCCGGCGGTCCTCCTCTACGGCCACCTGGACAAGCAGCCGCCGATGGACGGCTGGCGGGAGGGGCTGGCGCCCTTCGAGCCGGTGCTGGAGGGCGACCGGCTCTACGGCCGCGGTGGGGCCGACGACGGCTACGCCGCCTTCGCCTCGCTCACCGCCATCGAGGCGGTCCGGGCCGCCGGGGGCAGCCACCCCCGCTGCGTGGTGCTGATCGAGGCCAGCGAGGAGTCCGGCAGCCCCGACCTCCCCGCCTACGTCGAGCACCTGGCCGACCGGATCGG
>CAYQGF010000454.1:0-3188 GCA_964416885.1 uncultured Iamiaceae bacterium | reverse complement strand
GCCCATCGTGCCCACCCGAGAACCTGCACGGCTAGTGTGAGAAGTCGCCGAGAACGGCCTCGCGGACGCAGGGGACCACGTTGACGACAGCCGAGGCCGCCGAGGCCGCGCCCACCCCCCGCCGCTACCCGTTGTGGCCCCTGGCGGTGATGGCGCTGGTGTCGCTGGTCGACCAGATCGACATCTCCGTCGCCCGGGCGGTGCTGCCGTTCCTCGAGGACGAGTGGAGCCTGAGCGACACCCAGCTCGGCCTCACCGTGTCGGTGTTCGTGTTCATCAGCACGCTGGCGACGATCCCGGCCGGCTACGTCGCCGACCACTACCGCCGCACGCGGGTGATCGGGTGGACCCTGCTCAGCTGGAGCGGGCTGATCATGCTCTCGGCCACCGCGGTCAACTTCGCCAACCTCCTCGTGGCCCGGGCCCTGATGGGCATCGGGCAGGCCGTCGACGACCCGGCGTCGACCTCGTACCTGGCCGACAGCTACCCGGCCCGCATGCGCGCCCGGGTCTTCTCCTGGCAGCAGGTGAGCACCTTCCTCGGGGGCGGGATCGGCCTGGCCGGGGGCGGCGCGATCGCGGCGGCCTACGGCTGGCGCTGGGCGTTCGGCGTCGTGGCGGTGCCCGGCGCGCTGGTCGCCCTGGCCGTCTTCTTGCTCCGGGAGCCCCGCCGGGGCGAGGCCGAGCTGCCCCAGACCATGACGTGGGAGGAGATCGACGCCCTCCCGGCCCGCGAGGTCGACCGGTCGACCGGCGCCGAGGGCCTGTCGTTCGGCCAGTTCAGCCAAATCGCGGCCAAGGAGCTGGTGAGCCAGCTCAAGATGATCTTCGGCATCCGCACCATGCGGTACGTGCTCGTCGGGGTGGGCGCCCTGCTGTTCACCGTGGCCGGCATCGGGACCTGGCTGGCGATCTACCACACGCGCTACTCGGGCATGTCCGAGGGCGAGGCCACGGTGCTCACCGGTGGGGTGCTCGGCATCGGCGGCCTCATCGGGACCGTCGTCGGCGGGTGGTTCTCCGACCGCTTCCACAACCGGTGGAAGGGCGGGCGCATCGTCATCGTCGTGTGGTCCTCGATCCTCTGCGCCGTCCTCTTCATGACCTCCTTCCTCGTCGACCCCGTCGGCCTCCGGGTGGCCCTCCAGTTCGCCGGGATCACCGCGGCCGCGGGCGCGGCGCCCGGCCTCCGGGCGGCCATGCTCGACGTCGTCCCGCCGGAGTCCCGGGGCGTCGGGGCCTCCGCCATGGCCCTCACCACCGCGGTCTTCGGCCAGGCGATGGCCCCCCTGCTGGTCGGGTGGATCTCGGACCTCACCGGGTCGCTGGTGGTGGCCTTCTTCATCGTGTTCCCGCCGGTGATCCTCGGCCTCCTGTTGCTGCTCCGGGCTCGTCACACGCTGGAGGACGATGCCCAGGCGATCGTCATCGCCATCTACGAGGAGAACCAGTTGCTGGAGGCCGAGCGCCGGGAGCTGGGCCTGATCGACAGCGAACCGGAGTCGGAGAACGCCTGACCAGGGCCGGCTACGCCACCTCGGGGAACCGGACGTAGGTGTCGATGAGCTGGAGCCCGAGGTCGGCGTCGCGGGGGACCTCGGGGGTGGCCAGGTCCCGGGCGACCAGGTCGGCCACCAAGGTGTCGACGATGCGCTCCTCGTCGAGGTCGTCGGCGCGGGTGCGCCAGGCATCGCGCTCGGCCTCGTCGGTGAACACGTAGGCCTTCCACGAGACCGAGAACCGCAGCTCGTCCCAGCCGTAGCGGGCCACCTCGGCGCCGGCGTCGTCGGTGACGGCCCACTCCGACCCGACCCCGCCGAGGGGTCGGAGCGTCGACCCCGGTGACACCGGCGGGACGACCGTGGCCTCGTCGGAGGTGACCCGGTCGACGCCGTGGAAGACGGTGTCGGTGTCGAGGACGAGGGCGGTGTTGGCCCGGATCCGGTGGTGGGCGACCGGCGCGGTCGGGCCGTCGGGCCAGAAGGCCAGGGCACCGTGCTCGCTGTCGTGGAACCAGGCGACACCGGTGGCGATCGGGAGCCGCCACTGCTCGAACAGGCCGGAGTGGTGCATCACGACCAGCAGCCACTGCGGGATGCGCTTGCGGTCGGCGCCCCGGAACTCGGGCACGTCGGTGTGCACCGCCAGCTCCTGGCCCGGGACCATCAGGTTGGCGTAGGCGATCGCCGGCTCGACCACCTCTCGGCCGTGCACGGTGCGGGCCGCGTCGGCCAGCCGCTCGCTGTGGAGGAACGCCCCGATGCCGTCGATGTGCTCCGTCTGTCCATAGGCGTACTCCTGGCGGAAGTAGGCGGTGCGGGCGGCCAGGACGGCGGCGGGCTCGGCGGCCGCTCGGAGCCCGCCGGTGCGGAGGAAGTAGAGGATCGAGTCGTGGCGCTGCTGGAGGCCACGCCCGAGCGGGTGGTCGATCTTCTCGTGGGCGCCGTAGGTCTTGTAGGTGCCGTAGCGGTGGGCCAGGTCGACCATGGCGTCGGGACCGTCGTCGAAGAGCGGGTCGATGGCGACGACGGTGTGCGAGCCGGCGAGCGTGGTCACGACCTCATTGTCTCCCATCCCGACCGGGATGGGCAAGGAGTGGTCGGGGCCGGTCGGGCGGCGCCCGGGCCCGGTCCGTGCTCGCCGGCTCGCTGGGAACACGGGCCGCGCGCGAGCGAGAATGGCGCCGTGGGTGACACACCGTGGTTGGACGATGCCTGTTCGTTGGTCGATGCCTTCCGGGCGGGTGAGCGATCGCCGGTCGAGGAGCTGGAGGCCAGCCTGGCCGCCATCGAGGCCAGCGACCTGAACTGCTTCTCGTACCTGGACCCCGACCGGGCGCTGGCCGCGGCGCGTGACGCCGACGTCTCGTTGCCGTTCGGTGGCGTGCCGACGGGCATCAAGGAGCTCGAGCCGGTCGAGGGGTGGCCCGACACCGGGGCCTCGCTGGTCTTCAAGGACCGCATCGCCGACCACACCATGCACAGCACCGCCCGGATGCTCACGGGTGGCGGCGTCACCCCGGTCGGGCTGACGACGGCCAGCGAGTTCGGCGGCCTCAACGTCAGCGTCACCAAGCTCAACGGCGTCACCCACAACCCGTGGCAGCACGGCCGCACCGTCGGCGGGTCCTCGGGCGGCTCGGCCGCGGCGGTGGCCGGCGGCCTGGTGAGCCTCGCCACCGGCGGCGA
>CAYQGF010000453.1:0-3191 GCA_964416885.1 uncultured Iamiaceae bacterium | reverse complement strand
AGGGCCGGGAGGCCTCGCCGCTCACCGAGGCCGACGACGCCCTGGTGGTCGACACGAGCGACCTCACCATCGACGAGGTGGTCGAGGCCCTGGCCGGCAGAGTGAGGGGATGAGCACTCCCTCCGAGAAGCTGGCCCGGGCCGAGCGGCGCAGCGGGGTCACGATCCACCTCGACGACCCGACGTGGAGCGAGAAGGTCGCCTGGGCGATCTGCTGGAACGCGCTCAACATCTGGACGAGGCTCTGGTTCCGGGTCGAGTACCACGGCCTGGAGCACCTGCCCGCGACCGGCCCCTACATCCTGGGGCCGGTCCACCGGTCGAACATCGACTTCGCCCTGGCGGCCTGCCTCACCCGCCGGCGGCAGCGCTTCATGGCCAAGGACACGCTCTGGAAGCCGGGCTTCGGCGTGCTGTGGTCGGCGCTGGGCGGCATCCCCGTGGCCCGAGGCACGGCCGACCGGGAGGCGCTGACCGCCAGCCAGACCGTCCTGGAGCACGGCGAGCCGCTGGTGATGTTCCCCGAAGGGACCCGTCAGAGCGGCCCGGTGGTCGAGGAGCTGTTCGACGGGCCGGCGTTCGTCCAGGCCCGTACCGGGGTGCCGATCGTCCCGGTGGGCATCGGCGGGTCGGAGACGGCCATGCCGAAGGGGGCCAAGTTCATCCGGCCCCGCAAGGTCGTCGTGGTCGTGGGCGCGCCGCTGCCGGCCCCCGAGACCGACGGGGCCAAGGCCCGTCGGGCCGCGGTGCGGGCCCAGACGGCGTTGCTCCGCGAGCGGGTCCAGGCCCTCTTCGACGAGGCCCAACGCCGCGCCGGCACCCCGAACTGACCCACGCGGTGTCTCACTTGGTGTCAGACACCAACTCGAGACTCGTCAGCCGCGGGCCAACATCACCCCGAAGAGGACGGCGACGAGGGCGGTGAGCCCGGTGAGGGCGCCGGTGACGGCCAGGAGCGCCCGGGACCGGGTCGTGGCGTGGACCGCGGCCGAGGTCCCCGAGGCGGCCACCACGAACAGCTTCACCCCGAGGGTGGCGTGGTAGGCGGTGGTGCGGTCACCGACCCGGACCTCCAGCAGGTTCCAGATCCCGGTGGCCACGAGGATCGCGAACGCCGGCCAGGCGATCCGGTTGAACGCCCGGGCGACCTTCTTCGGGACGTCCTCGCCCAGGGAGCGGGCGGTCGGCACCAGCCCGGCCAGGACCACCTGACCCCCGACCCACACGCAGGCGGCGAGGACGTGGATGGTCAGACGGACGGTGTCGAGCGTGATCGGCAGCACGGCGCCGATCGTGCCAGGTGGCCGTCAGGTCGTCACCTCGGCGCCCCGCCGGCGGGCCCGACGCCGGGTCAGCTCCCTGCTCACCAGGTCACCGACCGCCCCGTCGAGCCGGGCCAGGGCGACGGCGAGGACCAGGCACGTCACCGCGGCGGCGAGGGCCAGCCGGGGCAGGGCATCGAAGGCGGCGGCGTCGCGCCGGGCCAGGACGAACCCGGCCGCCACGAAGAACAGCCCGGTCGCGGCGCCCCGGACGTCCCACCCGCGGGACCAGCCCCGGCGCTCACCGGACACGCCGCACCTCCACCTGGCCGATGCCCACCGCGACCCGCACGATGATCGTGGGGCCGGCCCCGGGCCGGGTCGCGACCTCGTCCATCAGGACCGGGCCGGCATCGCGCCCGATCGGCCGGACCCGGTCGTCGCGGGGGACGGGCACGCTGGCCCAGCCACCGGCCACCTTGGCCCGGACGTCGACCCGCCCGGCCCGGACCTCGGCGTCGGGCACCACGACGACCACCCGACCCACGCCCATCTTGGCGTCGACGCCGAGGGGCCGCGGGCTGTCCGCCCCGGTCACGTCGATGGTGAGGCGGCCGGCCGCCTGGTGGTAGGCGACCAGGCCCTCGGTCGGCCGCTCGGTGGTCCAGCGGGGCCGGTGGTCGAGGTCGGTGCCGGACCACCAGCAGGCGCCGAGCACGACGGTCAGGACCGCACCGGCGACGACCACCCCCGTCGGGAGCCGGCCGCCACGGGCGTCGAGGACCAGCCGGGCGCCCAGGACGACGAGGACCAGGCTCGCCGCGGTGGTGGGGGCCGCCCAGCCGACGACGGTGACGCCGACCAGGGCCAGCAGGGCGAGCAGGGTCAGGACGGCCGGGACCTCGTCGCCCCGCAGCCGGGCCGTCAGGGCCGCCCGGGCCTGGGGGCGGTCGGAGGTGGCGACGGTCACGCCCAGGAGGTTCGCCCTCCCGCGGCGGGATCCCTCCTACAGCGTGGCGAGCACGTCGCTGGCCGGGAGGCCGCGGTCGTCGGGGCGGGGGCGGTCGGGGAGCGAGCCGCCGAGGGTGAGGGTGGCGACGACGTCGATGGCGGCGACGAGGTCCCGCAGGTTGCGGGGCGGGGGGAAGTACTCGTCCTCCTCGGTGACGCGCAGCACCTCGGCGTCGTCCTTGGTGTGCCCCAGCCGGGCGATCACCGAGTCGACCAGCTCCTCGTAGGCCGAGGCACCGGCGGTGATGCCCACCGTGCCGGAGAGGTCGTCGGGGAGCTCGTCGGCGCTGTTGACCCGGAACACCCGCTCGCAGCCGGCCTCCCGGGCCAGCTTGGCCAGGGCCATGGTGTTCGAGGAGTTCGACGAGCCGATGACGACGATGGCGTCGCAGCGGGGCGCCATCTCCAACAGGGCCGTCTGGCGGTTGGTGGTGGCGAAGCAGAGGTCGCTGCGGCCCGGGACCCACATGTCGGGAAAGCGGGCGACGGTGGCGTCGCGGAGGCCGGACCAGTCCCGGTGGCTCAGGGTGGTCTGGGCCAGCATGGCGACCGGCTCGTCGAACTGGGGGAGGTCGGCGACCTCCTCCAGGCTCTCGACCCGGTGGATCGCCTGGGGGGCGACGGCCATGGTGCCGACCGCCTCCTCGTGGCCCTCGTGGCCGACGTAGACGATCTGGTAGCCCTTGCCGGCCCGGACCTTGACCTCGTGGTGGACCTTGGTGACCAGCGGGCACACGGCGTCGACCACGTAGCCGCCGCTGGCCCGGGCCGCGGCCACCACCTCGGGGGCGGAGCCGTGGGCCGACAGCATCACCGGACGGCCCTCGGGCACCTCGGCGATGTCGTCGACGAACACCACCCCCTGCTGGCGGAACCGCTCGACCACCAGCTTGTTGTGGACGATCTCGTGGTAGCAGTA
>CAYQGF010000452.1:0-3191 GCA_964416885.1 uncultured Iamiaceae bacterium | reverse complement strand
AGGTCGGTGTCGAGGTACGGGTAGGCGACGAAGGTGTCGACGTCGACCATGGTCGCCACCGTGTCGAGGTGCATGAAGGCGTGCGAGCGGGGCAGCTCGACGGCGATCACCCGAGAGGCGGCCCCGGCCCGGAACAGGGCGCCGGCCAGGGCCTCGACCGCCATCGGCGTGGTGCGCTCCCCCATCCCCACCAGCACCGCGCCGTGGCCGAGCACGTGGACGTCGCCGCCCTCGATGCTGGCCGGCAGGTGGTCGGCCTCGTCGCCGCCGAACCACACGGGGAAGCCCCGCCCGGCGAACAGCGGATGGTGCCGGTAGATCGCCCGCATGTGGATCGTCTCCCGCCGGCGGGCCGACTTGGCCATGGGGTTGATCGACACCCCGTCGTACACCCAGCACGAGTTGTCCCGGGGGAACAGGTGGTTGGGCAGCGGGGTGAGCACGAAGTCCTCGGGCCGCAGCGTCGACCAGGTCAGGCTGCTGACGTCGGGGAGGTCGACCTCGTCCTTGAGCACGCCACCGATCAGGTGGCGGGCCAGCAGCTTCGGCTCCAGCCCGTCGGCCAGCTCCCGCAGCGGCCCGGCGAGCGCGGGCCCCACGGTGTCGGGCGTGCACACCTGGTCGAGCACCTCGGCCCGACCGGCGGGGACGGCCAGGGTCTCGGCCAGCAGCCGCCCGAGGCGGTGGACGACGATGCCCCGGTCCTCGAGCGCACCGACGAAGGCGTCGTGCTGCTCGCGAGCCCGCTTGGCCCAGAGGATGTCGTCGAAGAGCAGCTCCTCGACGTTGGAGGGGGTCAGCCGGGCCAGCTCCAGCCCGGGACGGTGGACGATCAGCTGCCGCAGCCGACCGACCTCGGAGTGGACACCGAGCCGCATGGTCACGGCTCCTCTCTGGACGCCGGGCGCCCGACGGGGAGGTCGCGCAGCCGGACCGACAGGCAGGTCACACAGCCCTCCAGCTTCTGGTACTCGCTGATGTCGACCGTCACCGGGTGGTAGCCGAGGTCGACGAACAGCTCGGCGCTGCGGGGCGCGTCGGCCGCCATCAGCAGCCGGTCGCCACCGAGCAGCACCACGTGGGCGCCCGACTCCTCCGGGACGGGGAGGAACCGGGGGAACACCTCGGGGTGGTCGACCAGCGGCGGGTAGCCGATGACCGTGCCGTCGGGCAGCGCCGTCACCGCCGACTTGAGGTGGAGCACCGAACGCAGCGGCACGGCGACCACGGTGAAGCCCAGGGGCCCGGCGAGGGCCCGGAGCTGCCGGATGCCCTCGGCGTTGGTCCGCCCGCCCTGGCCGACGTAGATCGTGTCGCCCACCTTGAGCACGTCGCCGCCGTCGAGGGTGCCGGGGGCGACGATGCGGGCGATCGGGGCGCCGAGGCCCTCGACGACGGTGGCGACGTCGGTGGTCTCGCCCCGCCGGCTCGGAGCGCCGGGACGGGTCACGACGGCGACGTTGCGCACCATCACGACCGCGTCCTCGACGAACACCGAGTCGGGGTGATCGGGGGCGGGTGGGACCGGGACGAGGTCCCACCCGTTGGAGGCCATGGCCGCCCGGTACCCCTCCCACTGGCGGCGGGCCTCCTCGACGTCGACCGGGACCCGGTCGATGTGGGTGACCAGGCCCTCGGCCAGACGGGCGACCGGGGGACGGACGAGGGCGGGGGTGGCGGTCATGGTGTCCTCCCTACCGGGCCGAGGTGATGTCGACCAGCTCGGCCTCGGGCATGGCCGAGGCCTCGACCGGCGGGACCGCCAGCCCCAGCCGCTCCCGCCGGGCCTTCAGGAAGCCGTAGAGCGGGATGCCGACCAGGAACAGCAGCAGGGCCTGGTACACCGACTGGTAGCCGGAGGCGAAGGTGACCCACAGCGAGAACAGCAGGCCGATCGTCGCCACCGTCAGGTCGCGGGCCAGGGCCCAGCCGTGGACGGCACGCCGACCGGAGACCAGGTAGGCCAGCTGGGCCGAGGCGCTCAGGAAGTACGGGATGGCGACGGTCACCACCGACAAGTACACCAGGTAGGTGAAGACCTTCAGGCCCGTCTCACCGCTGTAGCTCCAGGCCATCAGCAGCGAGCCGACGACGGTCGAGGCGACGATGCCGAACCAGGGCACGCCCTTGCTCGACTCCTTGGCGAAGGCCGGGTGGAAGAGCCCGTCCTTGGCCGCCGCGTAGGGCATCTCGGCGGTCACCATCGTCCACCCGTTGAGGGCGCCGATGCCGCTGACGATGGCGACGAGGGCGACGGCCTTCCCGGCCCACCCGACGTCGAACATCTGCTGGAAGGCGGCGACGAAGGGAGCCCCGTCACCGACCAGTTGGTCGTGCGGGACCAGGCCCATCACCGCCGCGGTCACGGCGATGTAGAGCAGCCCGCTGGCCGCGGTACCGATCACCGAGGCCCGGCCGACGTTCTTGCGGGGGTTGCGGACGCGGCCGGCGGCGATCGAGGCGCACTCGACGCCGATGAACGAGAACAGGGCCACGCCGGCAGCCAGGTGGATGGCGGTGTAGAGGTTGCCGCCGCTGGCGTTGAACGGGCCGAAGTTGGCGCTCTCGACGAAGAACCACCCGAAGGTGGCGACGAGCAGCAACGGCAGGAACTTCAGCACCACCGTCACGTTCTGGAACCACGCCATCTGGCGGACGCCGGCCAGGTTGACGATGGCCGGGATCCACAGGCCGGTGAGGGCGATGCCCAGGTTGGTCCAGGCCGACGGGTCCTCGATGCCGAGGAAGGACTGCACGTACAGGACCCAGGACGAGACGATCGCCGCGTTCCCGGCCCAGCAGGTGATCCAGTAGCACCAGGCGGTCAGGTAGCCGGCGAAGTCACCGAACTCGTGGCGGGTGTAGGCGTAGAGCCCGCCGTCGGTGCTCGGCACCCGGCGGGTCAGCTGGCCGAACAGCACGCCGAGGAGCATGGCTCCGGCGGCGATCAGGCCGAGGGTGATGATCGACGAGGTGCCGGCCTCGGCCATCACGGCCGGCATGGTGAACACCCCGGTGCCGATGATGCTCCCGATCACCAGCGCGGTCGACGAGGTCAGGCCGAGGGAGCCTGCCGGCCCCGATGAGGGAACGCTCTTCCCTCGTGCCCCCCGTGGATGGATGAGTCGGTCGAGTGTGGCCGTCATGGCACACCTCCAATGCGGAGGTGGGGGTCACCTCCTCGTCTGCAC
>CAYQGF010000451.1:0-3193 GCA_964416885.1 uncultured Iamiaceae bacterium | reverse complement strand
GTCGAGGGCGACGACGACGGCGGGTCCCGGGTCACGGTCACCGAGGAGCGGGCCGGCGGCACCGTCGCTGCCTGCCTCGACGCCGGGGCGGCCTGGGACCACCGCCTCCTCCACCTCGAGCTCGGCTCGCTCGTCGCGGTGCCCGCCTTCGCCGGGGGCGCCGGTGCCGGCCGTGACCTCCTCGTCTGACGAGGAGCGGGTCGGCGCCGTCTTCTCGGCCCTGGCCGACCCCACCCGCCGGGCGGTCCTGCGGGCCGTCGCCGAGGTCGGCCAGGCCACGGCCACCGACCTGGGCGCGGCGGTCGGGGTGAGCCGCCAAGCCGCGGCCAAGCACCTCGACCTGCTGGCCGCGGCCGGGCTGGTGGCCGACGAGCGGGCCGGGCGGGAGCGCCGCTGGCGGGTCACCCCCCGGCCGCTCACCGACGCGGCCGACTGGCTGGCCCGCACCGGCTCGGCGTGGGACGCCCGTCTGGCCCGCCTGGTCGACGTCGCCACCGACCCCGCCACCGCCACCGACGCCCCGCCCTCCTCGTCGCCCCGCCCCTCGTAGGGCGCCACCACGGGGTCGCTCCGGCGGCCGTCGGTGGCCCGGTTCGCCGGTACCCTGACCGTCATGGTGTGGCTGCTCCTGGTCCTGGTGATCGGGCCGATCGTCGAGCTGTGGTTCATCATCCAGGTCGCCTCGGTCATCGGCGGCTGGCAGACCATCGCCCTCCTCCTGGTCGAAGGGCTCATCGGGAGCTGGCTCATCAAGCGTCAGGGCCGATCGGTCGTGACCAAGATCGACCAGCGGCTCCGCGACCACCAGCTCCCGACCACCGAGCTGGCCGACGGCTTCCTGCTCCTCACCGCCGGCGTGCTGATGCTCGCCCCCGGCTTCATCGGCGACATCGTCGGCTTCGCCCTGCTGTTCCCGCCGACGCGGGCGGTCGCCCGCGCCCTCCTGCTGAAGCGGTTCACGGCCCGCATGGGCAAGGGGTTCACCTTCGTGTCGGCCTCCGGGTTCGGGCCCGCCGTCGGTCGGTCCGACATCTTCGACACGACCGTCAGCGACCCACCGGCTCGCGAGCGGGCCCGGTCCGACGCCCCCCTCCTCGGCCCGGGCGAGCGGCTGTGAGCGCCTCGGCCGGCGCCGTCCCCCTGCGCGACGCCGCCACCGTCCTGCTGGTGCGGGACGGCTTCAAGGGGCTCGAGGTGTTCATGCTCCGCCGCAACCTGCGGTCGGACTTCGTCGGTGGCGCCTACGTCTTCCCCGGCGGGGCGGTCGACCCGCCCGACCGGGGCAACGCCCTGGAGCGCTGGTGCCGGGGGCGCAGCGACCTGGAGGCATCGACGCGGCTGGGCCTCGACGGCGGTGGCCTGGCCTTCTGGGTGGCCGCCATCCGGGAGAGCTTCGAGGAGTCCGGTTACCTGCTGGCCTACGACGGCGACGGTGAGCTGGTGTCGCTCGCCGACCCGGTCGTCGCCCGTCGCTTCGTCGACCACCGACGGGCCGTCGACACCGGCGAGCGGGGCCTGGTCGAGGTGTGCGACGTCGAGGGCCTCACGCTGGCCGTCGACACCATGTGGTACTTCGGCCACTGGATCACGCCCGAGGGCGCGCCCCGTCGCTACGACACCCGCTTCTTCCTCGCCGCCGCCCCACCCCAGCAGACCCCGGTGCACGACGACCGGGAGGTCATCGCCAACGTCTGGATCCGCCCCGAGGAAGCCCTCGACCGCCAGAAGGCCGGCGACTTCTCGATGCTGCCGCCCACGGTCGCGTCGCTCCGGGCGCTGTTGGCCAGCGAGACCGCGGCCGCCGCCCTGGCCGCCGCGAGCGAGATGGTCGACGTCCCCACCGTCCAGCCCCGGGTGATCATGGACGACGGCGGTGTCCGCATCGTCATGCCCGGCGACCCCGAGTGGGACCAGGGCTACCGCGGTGACGACTCGCTCGGCACCTGGCCGTCGGTCGACGACCGCAGCAACCGGACCGTCGAGCGCGGCGACCGATGAGCGACGCCGCGCCGGCCATGCCCGAGGCCATGGTCGGCGACGTGGTGGCCGGCGAGCTGGTCGAGCTGCGTCCCGGTGTCCGGCGGCTGACCGCCCCCAACCCGGGGATGATGACCGGGCCGGGCACCAACTGCTACCTGGTCGGCACCGACGACGTCGTCGTGATCGACCCCGGCCCCGACGACGAGGGCCACGTCGACGCGCTCGTCGAGGCCGGCGCCGGACGCATCCGCAGGATCGCCCTCACCCACACCCACGTCGACCACTGGCCGGCCACCGCCACGCTGAAGGAGCGGACGGGCGCCGAGGTCGTCGCCTTCGTCGCCCGCGACGGCCTGGAGGTCGACCGCACCCTCGCCGACGGCGCCGTGGTCGGGACCGGAGATGCGGCCCTCACCGCGGTCCACACGCCCGGGCACGCCTCCAACCACCTCTGCTTCTGGGACCCGGCCCGACGGCTGCTGTTCACCGGCGACCACGTGATGTCCGGCTCCACCGTGGTGATCGCCCCGCCCGACGGCGACATGGCCGACTACCTGGCCTCGCTGGAGAAGGTCCGGGCGCTCGGTCCCGATGTCCTGGCCCCCGCCCACGGCCCCCTGCTCACCGAGCCCGACGCCTACCTCGACCACTACATCACCCACCGCCTGGCCCGGGAGGCCGCGGTCGCCTCGGCCCTCGACGCGGCCGGGCCCGACGGGGCCGACACCGAGGCCCTGGTGAAGGCCGTCTACGTCGACGTCCACGAGCTGCTGCACCCCGTCGCCCGGTTCAGCGTGTGGGCCCACCTCCGCAAGCTCACCGCCGAGGGCCGGGCCCGGGCCGACGACCCCGACGACCCCGACACCACCTGGACCACGGCCTGAGGATCACGTGGGGCCCGAACCCGGTGGGGCACCGCGGGTCCTTCGCCGAGGGGTCAGGACAGGTCGAGGAGGCCGCGGATGTCGGTCTCGGTCAGGGCACCGGACAGGGCGCCGTCGGCGTCGACCACGTCGGTGAACAGGGCGGCCTTGCGAGCCTTGAGCTCCATCACCTTCTCCTCGATCGTGTCGGCGGCGACGTAGCGGTAGACCATCACCGGGTTCGTCTGCCCGATGCGGTGGGCACGGTCGACGGCCTGGGTCTCGACCGCCGGGTTCCACCACGGGTCGAGCACGAAGCAGTAGTCGGCCTCGGTGAGGTTCAGCCCGAA
>CAYQGF010000450.1:0-3204 GCA_964416885.1 uncultured Iamiaceae bacterium | reverse complement strand
CGCCGACGCACGGCCCCGAGCACTTCTCGATGTGGTACTGCAGGCAGGGCCGGCCCAGGCGCCGGTGGCTCTCCAGCTTGTTGTCGGAGCAGGTCCGCAACGGGAACGTGCGCAGCAGCAGGTCGAGGGTGTCACGGATGGCGTAGGCGTGGGCGTAGGGGCCGAAGTAGCGGACTCCCTTGCGGCGCTTGCCCCGCATCACCATCGGGCGGGGCCACTCGTCGGAGACGGTGACGGCGAGGAAGGGGTAGCTCTTGTCGTCGACCAACCGGACGTTGAAGCGCGGCCGGTGCTGCTTGATCAGCGAGTACTCCAGCATGAACGCCTCGACGTCGTTCTTGACCTGGATCCACTCGACCGTCTCGGCCGACGCCACCATCTGCGCCGTCCGGACGTGCATGGTGCGGGGGTTGCCGAAGTAGTTGTTGAGGCGCTGTCGGAGGCTCTTGGCCTTGCCGACGTAGATCACCCGCCCGTCGCGGTCCTTGAACTGGTAGGAGCCGGGGGCGTCGGGGATCGTTCCGGCTGGGGGGCGCTGGACCACGACCCATCTCTACCGGACGCGAGCAGCCATCCGGTGGCGAGGAGACCGGTGACCAGCGCCAGGTAGTTGGGCTGGAAGGTCCGGGCCGGGACGAACAGGCCGAGCAGGACGACGGCGGCGGCGACCGGGAGCACCGCCTCGTGGTCGACGCGACGGGCGAGAGCGCTGCCGGCCGCCAACCCGACGAGGGCGCATGCGATGGTGAGGACGAGGCCGACCGGACCGGCCATCAGGTCGGGGAACCGGTAGCCGAGGCCCAGGCCCGAGGCCGGGAACACCTCCGGCCCACGGCCCAGCCAGAAGTCGACGGTGTCGTCGACGAAGGCCGACGGCGACCAGAGCAGGAACGGGACGCAGGTCACCGTCAGCGCCACCGGGAACGTCCACCAGCGCCGCAGGGCCCCGATCCAGCCGTGGTGGCGCGCCTCCCACAGGGCCCAGGGGACCAGGCCCAGCACCAGCGGCGCCTTGTAGGAGACCGCCAGGGCGAGGGCGAGGCCGGCCCAGCCGGGGTGACGGCGGACACCCACCATGGCCAGGATGACCAGGGCCGCAGCGGCGGCGTCGTTGGTGCCCCACGAGGCGTAGACCAGGACGAACGAGGACCCGAACGCGACCACGGCGGCGGCGCGCGCCCAGAGCGCCTCGGGCCGCCTCGCCAGGGCGACCAGCGCCCCTGCGACCAGGGCGCCCATGACCCAGCGAGGGTCGCCACCGACCCCCGTCACGCGCTCGACGACGACCCCCGGGATCGCCACGACGAAGGCGCCCGGCAGATAGGGCATGTGGTCGACCACCGGGTTGGAGTGGACCTGCCCCGGCACCACCTGAAGCTCGGCCCACGCGTCCGGGAGGTCGTCGGCGTACGACGTGGTGTACGGGTTGCGGCCGGCGAGGACATCCTCGGCCGCGGCCCGGGTGACGTGCACACCACCGTCGTGGGACGCCTCTTGCGGCGGGCCCGGACGAGACACCAGCTCCGCGGTCCGCAACCCCAGCGGGACCAGGAGGGCCAAGGCCGCGACCAGGACCACCGCCCCGCCCCGCGGCCGGAGGGCCACGAGGCCGAGGGGCACGCCGACGCCAGTGGCCACCCACAGCGCCGTCGCGCTCGACGTCGTCGTGGACGACGCCCCGTACAGGCCGAGACCGAGGGCGATCACCGCGGCCGCGGCCATCAGCGCCCGCCGGCGCACCGGGTCCTCGAGCGTCCCGCCCGGAAGGAGCGCGTCCTCCCGGGGCGCCATCGTCGAGAAGGCAGTCGGCGTCGCGTTCACGACGTACCCGTCGGCTCGATCGAGCCGGTCATGAGCGGGAACAGAGCATCCCACCACGTGGTTGCCCTCACCGCGACGTACACTCGTCGTCACCTGCCGGCCAGGTATCCGGCACCCCATCTGGCACCGAGACCGACATCCCCGTGGCGAGGCGACCTGGCTGTCCCCACCGGTCACATCGGAGCCTTCACCCCTCCCCGGAGGTCCCGCCAGCATGATCCGCCTCCAGCCCCCGCTCACCGAGCGGTACACCGGCGTCCCCCTCGATGAGCTGCACGAGCGCATCGGTGCCGCCAAGGCCACCCTCGGTGACCGGCTCTTCGTCCTCGGCCACCACTACCAACGCGACGAGGTGATGCGCTGGGCCGATGCCCGGGGCGACTCGTACCGCCTGTCGGTGCTGGCCCAGGAGCGGCCCGACGCCGACTACATCGTGTTCTGCGGCGTGCACTTCATGGCCGAGTCGGCCGACGTGCTCACCGGCGACCACCAGCAGGTGATCCTCCCGGACCTGAACGCCGGCTGCTCGATGGCCGACATGGCCGACCTCGACGAGGTCGAGGAGGCCTGGGAGGCCCTGAGCGAGGTCGTCGACATCGAACAGGTGGTGCCGATCACCTACATGAACAGCTCGGCCGCCCTGAAGAGCTTCGTCGGCCAGCACGGTGGCGCCGTCTGCACGTCGACCAACGCCCGGGCCATCCTGGAGTGGGCCTTCGAGAAGGGCGACCCCACCGCCGACCCGGCGCCCACCACCGACCTCCCGGCCCTGGTGGCCAAGGCCCGGGCCGAGGGCCGGAAGGTCCTCTTCTTCCCGGACCAGCACCTGGGCCGCAACACCGGCATCGCCATGGGCTTCACCCACGACGACATGCGGGTCTGGAACCCCCGTTTCGAGCTGGGGGGGCTCACCGAGGCCGACTGCAAGGAGGCCACCTTCCTCCTGTGGAAGGGGCACTGCTCGGTCCACCAGCGGTTCCGGCCCGAGCACGTCGAGGCCTTCCGGGCCGAGCACCCCGACGGCATCGTCGTCGCCCACCCCGAGTGCTCCCACGAGGTGTGCTCGATCGCCGACAAGGTGGGGTCCACCGACTTCATCATCAAGGCGGTGGCAGCCGCGCCCCCCGGGGCCACGATCGGCATCGGCACCGAGATCCACCTGGTGCAGCGGCTCGACGACGAGACCCCGGACAAGACGGTGGTCTCGCTCGACCCGCTGATCTGCCCGTGCTCGACGATGTTCCGCATCGACGCCGCCCACCTGTGCTGGGTGCTGGAGAACCTGGTCGAGGGCACCGTCGTCAACCAGATCAGCGTCGACCCCGAGACCACCGAGTGGGCCAAGGTCGCCCTCCAGCGGATGCTCGACATCACCGAGGCCGC
>CAYQGF010000449.1:0-3206 GCA_964416885.1 uncultured Iamiaceae bacterium | reverse complement strand
GGGGTCGACCAGGAGGCCGTCGGCCTCGTACACCCGGCGGATCTCGGCCAGCGTGGCCTCGTCGTCGACCGCGGCGGCCGAGAACGTGCCCCGCAACCGGTCCATCCGGGCCTCGCCGATGTCGAGCCGGCCGGTCGACCGGAAGGTGGCCATGGCCTCGGCCACCACCGAGCCGTGGCGGCCGTAGAGCTCCCACAGGTAGCGTTCGACGTTGCTCGACACCTGGATGTCCATGCTGGGGCTGAGGCTGGGCTCGACCCCCTCGACCGCCATGACTCCGGTGTCGACCCAGCGGGCGAGGATGTCGTTGCGGTTGGACCCGATGACCAGCCGGTCGACGTCGACGCCACCCTGCTTGGCCACCCACCCGGCCAGGACGTTGCCGAAGTTGCCGGTGGGCACGGCGAACGACACCGGCCCGTCGGGGGCCACGGCCGCGGCGGCGGTGACGTAGTAGACGACCTGGGCCATCACCCGCGCCCAGTTGATCGAGTTCATGGCCGACAGCCGCAGCTCGGCCCGCAGGACGGGGTCGGCGAAGGCCGCCTTGACCAGGTCCTGGCAGGCGTCGAAGTCGCCGTCGATGGCCACGTTGCGCACGTTGGGCTCGTCGACGGTGGTCATCTGCCGGCGCTGGACGTCGCTGACCCGGCCGGCGGGGTGGAGCACGACGATGTCGATGCGCTCCCGGCCCCGGCACGCCTCGATGGCCGCCGAGCCGGTGTCCCCGGAGGTGGCGACCAGGACGGTGGCCCGTTCGTCGCGGGCGGCCAGCTCCCGGTCCATCAGCCGACCGAGGAGCTGGAGGGCGACGTCCTTGAACGCCAGCGTCGGGCCGTGGAACAGCTCCAGCAGGTGGAGGCCGGCGTCACCGAGGGGCCGCACCGGGCAGACGTCGGGGTGGTCGAACGTGCTGTAGGCGTCCTCGACGAGGGCGCGCAGCTCGTCGCGGGCGATGACCGGGGCCACGTACGGCGCCAGCACCTCGACGGCGACGTCGGTGTAGCGCTCGACCGACGGGTGGACGTCGATCGCCGGCCACTCCTCGGGGACGTAGAGCCCGCCGTCGGGCGCCAGCCCGCCCAGCAGGGCGCCGTCGAAGCCGACCGGGGGGCACGACCCCCGCGTGCTCAGGTAGCGCACCGCGGCCTCAGCTCTCGCCGACGACGCGGATGACGCTGCCGACCTCGTGCACGGTGGCCAGCTCGCGCAGGCCCTTCACCGTCGCCCGGAGGTCGGCCTCGCGGGCCACGTGGGTGATCAACACGATGCGGGCGTCGGCCCCGATGCCCTCCTGCTCCAACGAGCGGATCGACACGTCGTTGCGCTCGAACACCTCGGCGATCGAGCGGAGCACGCCGGGCCGGTCCTCGACGTCGAGGCTCAGGTAGAAGGGGCTGCGCTGCTCGTCGATGGGCCGGATCGTGGCCCGGGGCCCGAAGCCGACCGACGCACACGTGCCCTTGGTGCGGTTGACGGCGGCGTCGACCAGGTCGCCCAGGACCGCCGAGGCGGTGGGGTCGCCGCCGGCCCCGCGGCCGTAGAACATCAGGTCGCCGACGGCCGCGCCCTCGACGAACACGGCGTTGAAGCTGTCGCGCACCCCGGCCAGGGGGTGCTGGGCCGGGACCATCGCCGGGTGGACCCGCACCGCCACCTCGGGGCCGTCGGGGCCGTCGAGCTGCTCGCACACGGCGAGGAGCTTGATGACGTGGTCGAGCCCCCGGGCCGAGGCGATGTCGTGCTCGGTGATGCCGCTGATGCCCTCGTGGTAGACGTCGCCGGCGACCACCCGGGTGCCGAAGGCGAGCGAGGCGATGATGGCGGCCTTGGCCCCGGCGTCGTAGCCCTCGACGTCGGCCGTGGGGTCGCGCTCGGCGTAGCCCAGGCTCTGGGCCTCGGCGAGGGCGTCGGCGTAGGCCGAGCCCTCCTCGGTCATCCGGGTGAGGATGAAGTTGGTCGTGCCGTTGACGATGCCCATCACCCGGCTGATGTCCTCGCCGCCGAGGCTCTCCCGCAGGGGGCGGATGATGGGGATGCCGCCGGCCACGGCCGCCTCGAAGAGGAGGTCGACGCCCGCGGCCTCGGCCGCCGCGGCCAGCTCGGCGCCGTGGTTGGCGAGCAGCTCCTTGTTGCCGGTGACGACCGGCTTGCCGGCGGCCAGGGCGGCGAGGATCAGCTCGCGGGCCGGCTCGATGCCGCCGATCAGCTCGACGACGACGTCGACGTCGGGGGCGGTGGCGACCGCCATGGCGTCGAGGGTGAGCACGCCGTCGGCCAGGTCGAGGCCCCGGTCGCGGGTGAGGCTCCGCACCGCGATCCGGGTGATGTCGAGGTCGACCCCGGCCCGCTCGGCCACCGCGGCCCGGCGGGCCGCGACCAGGGTGACGAGGGCACCGCCGACGTTCCCACAGCCCAGCAGGCCGACACGGATGGAGGTCGGTTCGGGAGCGCGCTCGTCGGCCACGGCAGGAGGGTAGCCAAGCCGGGCCGAACCCCATGAAGGCGTTCCGTTCTGGCGCGCCAGCGACCTGGATCGAGCCGCCTGGCGCGCCAGAACCGACCCCGATCGCCGGGCGCGCCCTTCTGGCGCGCCACGAGGACGAGACGACGGGCCTGGCGCGCCAGAACGGGGACGCGGGTGGTGGGGCCGCGGCGGGCCGGGCGGCGTAGGTTCGGGCGCGTGACGGGTGAGCCGAGGCTGGTGCCGCTGCCGGACGGGCGGGTGCTGGCCGTCGACGACGGCGGCGACCCGGCCGGGACCGCGGTGCTGTACCTCCACGGGGTCCCCGACTCCCGGCTGTCGCGCCACCCCGACGACGGGCTGACGGCGGCGGCCGGCGTCCGCCTCCTCGCCGTCGACCGCCCGGGGTGCGGTCGGAGCACGTCGGCGCCGGGCCGGACGCTCGGCTCGACGGTCGACGACCTGGTCGCCCTGCTCGACGGGCTCGACGTCGACCGGGCCGCGGTCCTGGGCTGGTCGGCCGGTGCCCCGTTCGCCGTCGCCCTGGCCGCCCGCCACCCCGACCGGGTGACCGCCGTCGGCCTCACCGCCCCTGCCGTGCCGGTCACCGCCTACGCCGACCCGGAGGTGGCCGAGGCCGCCGGCCCGGGGCGGATGCTGTTCGCCGAGATGGCAGCCGAGATGGCCCCCGACGAGGTGGCCGCCGAGGTCGCCCCGTTCACCCCGGTCGACGGGCCGGCCG
>CAYQGF010000448.1:0-3252 GCA_964416885.1 uncultured Iamiaceae bacterium | reverse complement strand
CCTCATGGGAAGCCTGATCAAGAAGCGCCGCAAGCGCATGCGCAAGAAGAAGCACAAGAAGATGCTGAAGCGCACTCGCTGGCAGCGCCGCGCCGCCGGCAAGTAGCCGCCTCCATCACCAGTCTCCGCTGACGACCGCCCCTCCCGGGGGCGGTCGTCGCGCGTCACGGCGCCGGTGCCGATCCCGCCGTCGCGGCGGGGTGAGCGCCCCGGCGACGAGGATGGCCACGGCCATCGGCATCAGGAACACCCCGATGCTGAGGATCGCCACCAGGCAGAGCAACCACAGGACGGCGCCGAGCAGGATCCGCACCGGGCGGCCCCACCGGGTCAGGCCCGCGGCCAGCGCCGCCCCGGCGACGACGGCCGGGGTCGCCAGCACGAAGAGGATCGACGGCCCTTCGCTCTCGACCAGGGTCGTGCGCTCTTCGACCGTGGTGGTACGGCCGGAGGCGTCGCTCGACACGGACACCGACGTCCCGGTCGCGACCACCGTGAACAGCAGAGCGGCCCCGATCGCCCACACCAGGGCGGCGACGCACAGCACGGTGGCGGCCCGCCGGTCGCGCCGCCCGGTGGCGCGGTCGCTGTCGAGGGACACGACCGCGGTCACGATGCCGCCCCCGCGAGCAGGGTGAGGAAGAGGCTCCCGACCTGGAGGTGGTCGGGGCCGTCGGGGTCGAGCACCGAGGCGACGACGACCCCGTTGACGACGGCCAGCACCAGGGCCGCCGCCGCGTCGGGGTCGACCCAGGGGGGCAGGCCACCGGCCTCGACCTGCGTGGCCACGTCCGCGGCCAGGCGGCCCCGGAGCTCGCCCCACAGCTCGCCCAGGCCGTCGCGCACCGCGTCGTCGTGGGCGGCGGCGCCGACGGCGGCGACGTAGGCCGGCACCCGGTCCCGGCTGGCGGCGAAGACCTGGTGGAGGACCGCCGCGGCGGCGTGCGCCCGAGCGACCGGTTCGCCGTCGCCGCCGAGCGCCTCCCACACCGGGGCCAGCAGGTCACGGCCCTCGGACACCAACGCCTCGGCGACGAGGGCGTCCTTGGTGCCGAAGTAGTACGGGATCGCCGACAGGTTGGCCTCGGCCCGCCCGGTGATGGCCCGGGCCGTGGCCGCGGCGAGCCCGTCGTCCCGCACGATCTCCCGGGCCGCCTCCACCAGCCGCTGGCGGGTCGGTCCGTCCGGTGCTGTCGTCCTGCCCATGAACCGAATCATACACACGTATGACTGCAGGCGGCGGGCCGATCAGAACAGGGTCGTGGGCGGGACCTCCATGGGCTCGGGCAGCGGCTCGACGGGCACGGACGCCACGGCGCGGACCTCCTCGTGGAACCGGCGGGCCAGGCCGAGGGCCTCGTCGTTGTCCGGCGTGTGGACGAAGACCGTCGGGCTCCTCCCCTCCCCCAGCCAGCGGGCCACGACCGGGAGCCACGGCTGCCACCCGGCCACGGTGGCATCGACGTCGTCGCACCCCAGGTAGCGGACGACCGGTCGGGCGCCGACGGCGACGGCCTTGCGGGGCAGGCGGGGCTTCTGCGCCCACGCCTCCCGTTCGGCCTCGCTGGCCGGTGGCCGGGCGAACAGCGTCGTGGTGTCGAAGGTCGTCCACTCCGCGCCGCGGTCGGCCAGGAGGCGGACGAACGCCCGGGCCGCCGGGCCGTCCTCGAAGAACGCCGGGTGCCGGACCTCGACGGCCGCGGTGTAGGGCGCCGGCACCTGGGCGAGCAGCGCGGCCAGCGCCCCGAGGTCGGTCGGGGCGAACCCGGCCGGGAGCTGGACCGCCAGTTGCTCGACCCGCGCCCCGAGGGGCGCCAGCAGGTCGGCCAGCCCCGCCAGGTCGGCGCCGGCATCGCGGAGCCGGCCCCGATGGGTGATCGTCTGCGGCAGCTTGAAGTGGAAGCGCAGATGCGCCGGCGCCTCCTCGGCCCACGACGCGACGGTCGCCGGCGACGGCAGCCCGTAGGCCGTCGTGTTGCCCTCGACCGCCGTGCACCACGAGCCGTAGGCGCCGAGCTGCTCGGGCCGTCGGAGGTCGGCCGGCAGGAACCGGCCCCGCCATCGGGTGTGGGCCCACATCGCGCAGCCGACGCGCAGGATCGCCATGGCCCGATGGTGGCAGCCCGCCGCCCCCGACCGAGCGACGACCACCACCGACCCGGGTTTGCCGACGACGGCACCGGGCAGCGGAGGTCACCACCGTCACACCCTGGAGGTCGCAGTCGTGGAAGTCAGCCTGGTCGGTCTGCTCGTCGTCATCCTGCTCGTGGTGATGATCGTGTACTTCGTGCGCCGGGCGTAGCCCCGTCCGTGCGACGATCGGGTCGTGCCCCGGCTCCTCGTCGTCCACCACACGCCCTCGCCCGCCCTCCACACCATGCTGGAGGCGGTGCGGGCGGGGGCGTCGGACCCCCAGCTCCAGGGGGTCGAGGTCGTCGTCCGCGCCGCGCTGGCGGCCACGGCCACCGACGTGCTGGAGGCCGACGGCTACGTCGTCGGCGGACCGGCCAACCTCGGCTACCTGGCCGGGGCGGTCAAGCACTTCTTCGACACCGTCTACTACCCCTGCCTGGAGGACACGGTGGGGCGGCCGTTCGGCGCCTACCTCCACGGCAACGACGACGTGGCCGGCGCCCGCCGGGCGCTCGGCACGATCACCACCGGCCTGCGGTGGACGCCCGTCGCCGACGTCGTCGAGGTCACCGGGGCGCCGGGTGCCGCCGACCGCGACGCCTGCGGGAACGTCGGCGCCGTCGTCGCCGCCACCCTGCTCGGCTGACCTACGGTCGGCGGCCATGAGCGAGCGCAGCGAGCGAACCAGCCAGCAAAGCCGTCTCCCCGACGGCGGAGCCGGAGGCGCTCATCGGTGCCCACCAGCTTCTGACCGATCGGCGCGGCCCCACGACGAGATGGCGCACCGATGAGCGACGCCACGGTCGGGTTCACCTACGCCAGCCTCATGGGGCTCGGCCCGCGGTACGCGGTGGAGACCGCCCGCCGGGCGGCCGAGCTCGGCTACCGCTCGTTCTGGACCGCCGAGACCACCGGGCCCGACGCCTTCTCGCTGCTGGCCGCGGCCGGCGCCGCCGCCCCAGGCCTCGACCTCGGCACCGGGGTGCTCGCCCTCCAGCTCCGCACCCCGCCGGTGGCCGCCATGTCGGCCGCGACCCTCGCGGCCCTCGATCCCGACCGGGACGTGCTCCTCGGTGTCGGCATCTCCTCCCCCGTCGTCACCTCCCGCTGGCACGGGGC
>CAYQGF010000447.1:0-3258 GCA_964416885.1 uncultured Iamiaceae bacterium | reverse complement strand
TCAGGTGCCAGTGAGGGAAACCTCGTGGGGGTTCAAGTCCCCCCTCGCCCACCACATCTCGGGAGATTGCCGGAACATCGGTGGTCAAAGCACCACTTTGCATCGTTTCCGTCTGACGGGGTCCCGATCGAGGGTCAGGTGCTCCCGGTGAGCGCTCGCCCTGCCCATCGAGTTCGGTTGGACCTGTCTCGCTTCGTGCCGGCGCGGCCTGACCCCGTCCGTCGGCGGCTGCACGTGATCCGGCACCTCGACGCCGACTGGGTCGTGGCCGACCACGACTACGCCGCCACCACCGTCGCCACCGTGGCCTCGACGGCCCGGGTGTCGCTCCGCACCTTCTACGAGCACTTCACCGACAAGGAGGACTGCTTCGTCGCCGCCTGCTGGCACGGGACCGGCCTCCTCTTCGCCGCCATCCCCGGCCTCCTCGACGACGTCATGGCCTTCGTTGCCACCGTCGTCGGCTCCCCCGGCGCCGCGTCCTGACGGCTCTGCCTTCTGGTCCGGGTCTGGTGACCCCGACCAGACGATCGGCCGAGAGGTGTGGCGTCGCCGTGGCGTCAGGCGCAGGCGGCCCTGACGGCGTCGGCGAGGGGCGTCGGTGGCCGGCCGAGGAGGTGCTCGAGGTCGCCGGTGGGGGCGTCGAGCTCGCCGGCGAGGGCGGCCCGGTCGACGGCGGTGAGCAGCGCGACGACGTCGCCGGGGACGTCGTCGCCGGCGAGGATCTCCGCGTAGCCGTCGTGGTCGAGGCTCGTGTAGCTGATCGGTCGGTCCAGGGTGTCGGCGACGGCGGCGGCGAGGTCGGCCATGGTGAAGGGGTGCCCGGCGAGCTCGTAGGTGCGGGAGGTGCCGTCGCCGCCGAGCGGGCCGGTGAGGGCGGCGGCGGCCGCGGCGGCGAGGTCGTCCCGGGTGGCGGCGCAGATGCGGGCCTCGCCCGCCGAGCCGAAGATCGTCCCGAACACGCGGGCCGGCTCCAGGTTCTCGGTGTGGTTGTCGAGGTACCAGCCGTTGCGCAGGATCGTGTGGGGCACGCCGCAGGTGGCCAGCTGCGCCTCGGTCTCGCGGTGGTCTGCGCTGATCGGCAGCGACGAGCGGTCGGCCCGCAGGAAGCTGGTGTACACGATGCGGCCCATGCCGGCCTCGGCACAGGCGTTGATCACCGTGGCGTGCTGGCGGACGCGGGCACCGAGCTCGGTGCCCGACACGAGCAGGACGCGGGACACGCCCTCGATGGCGGCCCGGACCGTGGCCGGTTCGTCGTAGTCGAGGTGACGGACCTCTACGCCGAGGTCGGCGAGCGGTGCCGCCCGCTCGGGGTCGCGGGCGCCGGCCACGACCCTGGCCGGGTCGACGGTGGTGGCCAGGTGCTCGATGACGAGCCGGCCGAGGCGGCCGGTGGCGCCGGTGACGAGGACGCGGGCGCCGGTCACGCCGAGACCACCGTGGCGAAGTGGGTGCCGGTCGGTCGGAGGCCGGCGGCGGTGTCGGCCAGGTAGCGGGCCAGGTCGGCGCGGTGGAGCGTGGCGGAGAGGCCGAGCGGGCCGGTCGCCTCCCGGTAGCCGGTGGCGGTGCGGTCGTCGAGCTTCGGAGGGCGGACCACCGTGGCCGGGCCGCCCCACTCGGCCACCAGCGCCTCCTGGCGGTCGACCTCGGCCAGCCGCTCGGCGCCGACGACACGCGGGTAGAGCAGCCGGGCCGGGGCCGTCTGCTGGTCGCGGCTGGCCTGCCCGCCGAGGGCGGACACGGCGACGAGGTGGGCACCGGGCGCGACACGGTCGATGGCATCGAGCACCGCCCGGGTCGCGTCGGAGCGGACCCGGCCGGGCGGCTCCTGCCGGCGGGCGGCGACCAGGGTGAGGACGACGTCGGCGCCGGCGACGGCGTCGGTGACGGCCCCCGGGTCGGTGGCGTCGCCGTGGACCCAGCGAGCCGCCAGGAGCCCGGTCGGGGGCTCGGTGCCCCGGAAGAGGAGCGTGAGCTTCGTGTCGGGGCGCTGGGACAACAGCCCCAGTAGGTGATGGCCGGTGGCGCTGGTGCCGCCGAGGACCGAGATAGCGGTCATGGCGTGGTTCCTCCGTGCTATGTTGACAACGACAACTTCACGGTAACCCAGAATGTTGCTACTGACAACATCGGCGGAGGAGATTCGCGACGTGACCCGCAGCTACCACCACGGTGACCTCCGGCGGGCCCTGATCGACGCCGGCCTCGACCTGCTCGACCAGGGCGGCGTCGAGGCCCTCGGCGTACGGGCCGCGGCCCGTGCGGTCGGGGTCAGCCACGCCGCCCCCGTGCGTCACTTCCCCGACATGGCGTCGTACCTGGCGGCCATCGCCGTCGTCGGCTACGGGCAGCTGGCCGACGCCATGGACACGGCCAGGGCCAAGGCGCCCGACCCGCTGGAGGCGTTCCGGGTCACCGGCCTCGCCTACGTCGCCTTCGCGACCAAGCACCCCAACCGCTTCCGCCTCCTGTCCCACCCCCTCCTCGCCGACAAGTCCCACGACCCCGAGCTGGCGGCGGCGTCGGCCCGCGCCTTCGCCGTCCTGAGCGACGTCGTCGCCGCCGCCCAGGACGACGGCGGCGTGCGGGCGGCCCCCGTCGAGGACGTCGCCCTCGCCGCCTGGTCCCTCGTCCATGGCCTCGCCACCCTCGTCGTCGACGACCAGCTCCGGGCCAAGGGCTACAAGGCCAAGGCCCCGGCCCTCGCCGTCACCGTCCTCGACCAGCTCTACCTCGGCCTCTGCCCCTGACCGGCAAACTGCCTCGGTGTCGCCGCGGGTGCGATCCATCAAGAGCCGGCCGCGTCATGCCGACCGAACAACCGGCCATGGGCGGCTTGGAGCTCGGAGAAGGTGGCCGGTGTGTAGTGGGCGGTGATCCCGCCCGACTCGTCGCCGTGCCCCCGTAGGCGGCCGCGACTCGTTCGCCACTGGTGATCCTGACGTCGGTCAGGGTCGAGTACCGGATCCAGTGCAGGCTGACGCCGAGGGCCTTCGCCCACGGGAGGCGGTCGTTCGCCCTCGCGAAGAGGACGTCGAAGCGCCGGTTGGTCAGACAGTGCCCGTCGCGGTAGTGGAACACGCGTTCACAGGTGGGCGATCGCCGCTCGGCATGGAGCTGTAGCGCCCGGTAGACCTGGATGGAGACCGGGATTGCCTGCTGGTCAGGTGATCGCTTGGCCGCTGGTCGCATACCGGTGCAGACGCGCGTGGTCGTCGGTGTTCAACAGCTCGATGACGTCGAACACTGGCTTCG
>CAYQGF010000446.1:0-3283 GCA_964416885.1 uncultured Iamiaceae bacterium | reverse complement strand
ACGTTCTGGCCGACGGTGCGGTGCGGGAACAGGGCGTGGTCCTGGAACATCAGCCCGAAGCCCCGGCGGTCGGGCGGGAGCCGGGTGACGTCGGTGCCGTCCCAGGACACGCGGCCGGTCGCCGGCACCTCCAGCGCGGCGACGGCCCGCAGCAGCGTGCTCTTGCCGCACCCGCTCGGGCCGAGAAGGGCGACGACCTCCCCCGGGGCCACGGCCAGGTCGACCCCGTCGACCGCGGTGGTCGCCCCGTACCGCACCACCAGCCCCTCGACCGCCAAGCCCGACCCCGACTGCGGCCGCGCCTGCAGCCGCGCCGCCGGCCGCGCCGCCGGCGCGACACACAATGGGGTCTGACCCCGTTGTGTGTCGCCCACGCCTGGCGGACCTGCCCCGGTCACCATCCGAGGGCGTCCTTGGGGCGGAGGCGCTCGATCACCAGCACGCTCACGACGGTGAGGGCGGCCAGGACCACCCCGAGCGCCATCGCCTGGCCCCGCAGGGCCGCACCGGGTTGCCCGAGCAGCCGGAACATGGCGACCGGCACCGTCGGGGCGTTCGGGCGGGCCACGAAGGAGGTGGCACCGAACTCCCCGAGCGAGACGGCGAAGGCGAAGGCGGCCCCGACCAGCAGGGTGCGCGACACCAGCGGGACGTCGACCTCCCACCGGGCGCGCCACGGCGAGGCCCCCAGGACGGTGGCCGCCTCCCGGGTGCGGGCCGGGACCCCCCGCAGGGCCGGGACGAGCGACCGCACCACGAAGGGCAACCCGACCAGGGCCTGGGCGATCGGCACGATCAGGGCCGAGCGGCGCAGGTCGAGCGGCGGCTCGTCGAGGGCGATCAGCAGGCCGAAGCCGAGGGTGACGGCGCTGGTGCCGAGGGGGACCATCAGCGCCACGTCGAGCGCCCGGCCCCCGCCCCGTCCGGCGTGGGCCACGACCACCGAGGCCAGGGCGCCGACGACGACGGCCACCACCGTGGCCAGCACCGCGGCCCGGAGCGACGTCGCCACCGCTTCCAGGGGGGCGACCCGCAGGCCGTTGTCGGTCCGCTCGGCCAGCGCCCGGTAGCTCCCGAGCCCGTAGCCGTCGCCCACGGCCAACGACCGCTCGACCAGCACCGCCAACGGGACCGCCACCAGCACCACGGCCGGGGCCAGGGCGGCTGCGGCGGCCAGACGTTGGCGAGCGGTGGTCAGCGGTCGGGGCGGGCGCGGCCGGGAGCCCGCCCCGGCCGCGGCCCGGCGTTCGACGACGCCGACGGCGGCGACCAGCGCCACCACCACGACCAGCTGGAGCAGGGCCAGGGCCGAGGCGGTGGCGATGTCGGTGCGCTGGGTGGCGTACCGCCAGATCTCGGTCTCCAGGGTGGGCCGGCCGGGGCCGCCGACGGTGAGGATCACCCCGAAGGACGTGAAGCAGAAGAGGAAGACGATGCCGGCGGCGCTGGCGATGGCGGGGGCCAACTGGGGCAGGGTCACCTCCCGCAGCGCGCGCCACCGGGACGCACCGAGGGCGCGGGCCGCCTCCTCGGCCCGGGGGTCGACCAGCGCCCAGTGCGCCCCGACGACCCGCACCACCACGGCGACGTTGAGCACCATGTGGGCCAGGAGGATGGCGGCGACGGTGTGCTCCAGGTGGAAGCCGTCACGGCCGTCGACCCCGAACCGCTCGAAAGTGGCCTGGAGGGCGGCGCCGACCACGAGGGTCGGGAGCACGAAGGGCACCACGAGCAGCGCCCGCACCACCCGGCGGCCCGGCAGGTCGAGACGGGCCACGGCCCACGCCGCTGGCAACCCGGCCAGGAGGCTGAGCACCGCCGAGGCCAGCGCCTGGGCCACCGTGAAGGCGACGAGCCGCCCGGTCGACCGGCGTCGGATGACGTCGAGCGCGGACCCCTCGGTCAGCCCCCGCTCCAGGATCGAGGCCACCGGGTAGGCGAAGAACACGGCCAGGAACACCACCGGCACCGCGGCCACCGCCACCCAGACCGCCCGCCTCCCCCACACCCCCCCGAACTGGGAGCGAAAGTGGTCGCCGGCGCGACCACTTCTGCTCCCAGTTCGCAGGAGGGGGGCGGTCACCGGAGGACGACCCCGGTCCAGCGGTCGGTCCAGGCGTCGCGGCCGGCCTCGATCTCGGCGGGGGTGAGCGTCAGGGGGTCGGCGACCTCGGTCCGGTAGGCGACGAACTCGGGCGGGAGCTCGGCCGACGGCAGGACCGGCTCGACGAACATGGTGAGCGGGATGTCCTCCTGGAACGGTGCCGACAGGAGGAAGTCGACCAGCAGCGCCGCAGCCTCGGGGTGCTCGGTGCCCCGGAGGATGCCGGCGAACTCGACCTGACGGAAGCAGGCGTCGGCCACCACGCCGATCGCCGGCTCGTCCCGGGGCGGGTCGGAGTAGACGACGTCGGCGACCGGGCTGGTGGCGTACGAGGTGACGATGCTGCGGTCGCCCGAGCCGGCCCCGAAGCTGTCGTTGTAGGCCTCCTCCCAGCCCGAGGTGACCTCGACGCCGTTGTCCCGGACGCCGCTCCACCAGTCCTCCCAGCCGTCCTCGCCGTACTGGGCGATGGTCGCCAGCAGGAAGGCCAGGCCGGGCGAGGACGACTCCGGGTTCTCGGTGACGAAGGCGTCGGCGAACTCCGGCTCGAGGAGGTCGTCGAGCGACTGCGGGGCGTCGGCGGGGTCCGGGTAGGCGGCCTTGGAGTAGTTGAGGCAGACGTCGCCGACGTCGATCGGCGTGGCCAGGTCGTCGACGGCGAGCTGGAGGTCGGCGTCGACCTCGTCGAGGGCCGCCGGCCGGTACGGGACGAACAGCCCGCCCTTCTCGCCCCGGCACAGGAAGGTCGTGTCGATGCCGAACATCACGTCGGCCACCGGGTCGCCGGCGGTGAGGATCGCCTGGCTCACCATGGTGCCGGCATCGCCGGAGCTGACGACCTCGACGGTGATGCCGGTCTCGTCGGTGAAGGCGTCGAAGATCCCGTCGGAGGTGGCGAAGGAGTCGTGGGTGGCCAGGGTGACCGTGGTGCCGTCGACGTCGGCCGCCGCCACCTCGTCGGGGTCGAGGGCGGCGGGCCGGTCGTCGGGCCGGCAGGCGTCGGCCGCGGGCGGGTCGCCCGCGGCGGTGACGGTCGGGTCGGGATCGTCGGTGCAGGCGGTCACGCCGAGGGCGAGCGCCGCGGCGACGAGCGCGCCGAAGACACGACGACGGGAACGGATGGTGTGGTCCACGAGATTTCCTCCGCTGGCATTGCCCAGGTCAGGTGTGCGGGTCGAC
>CAYQGF010000445.1:0-3288 GCA_964416885.1 uncultured Iamiaceae bacterium | reverse complement strand
GGCGGATGACCAACCTGCCGCTGATCGCGTCGAGCGCCGTCGCCCTCGGCGTGCTGGAGCTCGGCGTCCAGTGGAACGCCTCCAGCCCGCTGCTGATCGACCCGATCCTCGCCGCCGTGATCGGCATCGCCCTGGTGGCGCAGCGGCGGGCCAAGGGACGCATCGGCGACGAGGACGCGTCGGGCTGGCAGGCCTCCGAGGAGGTGCGCCCGGTGCCCGCCGTCGTCGCCCGCCAGCGCGAGGTCCAGCTCGTCCGCTGGGTCGGCGGGGCCGCGCTGGTGGCCGCCGTCCTGGTGCTCCCGCACCTGCTGTCGGTCGACCGGTCGCTCAAGGCCTCGGCCGTCATCATCTACGCCATCCTCGCCCTGTCGCTGGTCGTGCTGAGCGGTTGGGCCGGCCAGGTCTCGCTGGGCCAGGTCGCCTTCTTCGCCGTCGGCGCCGTGGTCGGGGCCAAGGCGACGATCGACTACGACGCCGACCTGCTGGTGAGCCTGCTCCTGGCGTCGGTCGCCGGCGCCGTGGTCGCCCTGCTGGTGGGCCTGCCGGCGCTGCGTCGGGGCGGGCTCCACCTGGCGGTGACCACCTTCGCCTTCGCCCTGGCCACCACCTCGTACCTACTCAACGACCGCTTCTTCGACTGGGTGCCGAGCTCGCGGGTGCCGCGGCTGCCGCTGCTCGGCCGCATCTCCTACGACTCGCCCACCCGCGTGTACTACGTGACCCTGGCCGGCTTCGCCCTCGCGGTGCTGGCGTTGCGGGGCATCCGACGGTCGCGGTCGGGCCGGGTCCTGCTCGCCATCCGGGAGAACGAGCGGGCCGCCGAGGCCTACGGCGTCAGCCCGACGCGCGCCAAGCTCACCGCCTTCGCCGTCTCCGGGGCGCTGGCCGCCTTCGCCGGTGCCCTGTTCGTGCACCACCAGCAGTCCTTCGGCGAGGGGCCCTACGAGCCGGGCCAGAACTTCGCGGTGTTCACGATGGCGGTCATCGGCGGCATCGGGTCGATCCCCGGCGCGGTGCTGGGCGCCGTCTACCTCCGCGGCACCCAGTGGTTCCTCCCCAACGACTGGCAGGTCGTGGCCACCGGCGCCGGCGTGCTGATCGTCCTCCTGGTGCTGCCCACCGGGCTCGGCGGGCTGCTCTACCGGGTGCGCGACCTGTGGCTGCGGTCGGTCGTGCGGCGCCACGGCCTGGTCGCGCCGAGCCTGGTGGGCGATGACGCCATCGACGCCCCGCCGCCGGCGCCGCCCCCGCCGATCGCCGGTCCCACCGTCGATGCGGACGAGCCGGCCGAGGTCGTCGGATGAAGGCGCTCCTCGCCAAGATCACCGGGAGCGGGCCGATCCTGCCCCTGGTCGTGCTGTTCGGGCTCAACGCCGTCGACGAGCTCGACCGCACCGCCTTCGGCATCCTCCTGCCCGAGATCCGCGACGAGTTCGGCCTCAGCACCCAGGGCATCCTGACCCTCGTCGGCGTCGTCACCCTGATCGCCCTGTTCCTCCAGGTGCCGATCGCCAGTTGGGCCGACCGCCACAAGCGGGTGACGTTGGCCGCCGCCGGTGGCGCCCTGTGGGGCGTCTTCTCGCTGCTGACCGGCCTGGCCACCGGCGTGGTGATGCTCACGATCGTCCGGATCGGCTCCGGCGTCGGGCGGGCCACCGTCGACCCCACCCACAACTCGCTGCTCGCCGACTACTACGAGCCCAAGGACCGGGCCCGGGTCTTCTCCGCCCACCGGGCCGCCAACGCCGTCGGCGCCTGCCTCGGCCCGCTCGTGGGCGGGCTGCTCGCCGACCGCTTCGGCTGGCGCATGCCGTTCCTCGTCTTCACCGTCCCCACCGTGGTGTTCGTGGTGCTGGCGTTCTGGCTGCGGGAGCCGGTGCGGGGCGCCCACGAGCGCCGGGCCATGGGTGCCGACGAGGAGGTGGCCGCCACCGAGGAGGTCGCCCCCAGCTTCGGCGAGGGCTGGCGGATGGTGTGGAAGATCGAGACCCTGCGGCGGATCTGGTACAGCCTGCCGTTCCTCGGGGCCTCGCTGATCGGCTTCGTCTCCCTCGCCGCCCTCATGTACGAGGACCAGTTCGGGCTGGACGAGAAGGCCCGGGGCTTCGCCGCCGCCGCCGTCGAGCCGGCCCAGCTCCTCGGGCTGATCTACGGCGCCCGCATCGCCACCCGGCTGATGGCCAAGGACATCAGCCTGGTCATGCGGTTCCTCCAGTACGTGTCCTTCGTGGTGTCCGGGGCCCTGGTCGTGTTCGCCCTGGCCCCCAACATCGGCGTTGCCATCGCCGCCAACGTGGTCATCGCGGCCACCCTGGCCGTGCTCGGCCCCGGCATCCTCGCCGCCCTGTCGCTCGCCATCCCGGCCCGGGCGAGGTCGATCGGGTTCTCGGTCGGTGCCCTCTGGGTCGCTCCGGGCCTGATCGCCCTCCCGATCATCGGCTGGGTCGCCGACCGGTGGGGCATCCGCTGGGGCATGCTCCTGATGGTCCCGGTCTTCCTCATCGGGGGGATGGTCATCGCCTCGGCCGGGAAGTCGGTGAACGCCGACATCGCCGAGGTGTGGCGGGCCTCGGCAGCTCGGGCCGAGGCGGCCCGGGAACGGGCCGCGGGCCGGGCCAAGCTGCTCCTCGTCCGGAACCTGGAGGTCGGCTACGGCGACGTCCAGGTGCTCTTCGGCGTCGACGTCGAGGTCGGCGAGGGCGAGATCGTCGCCCTGCTCGGCACCAACGGGGCCGGCAAGTCCACCCTGCTCAAGGCCATCTCCGGCATCGTCGAGGCCGACAACGGGGCCGTCATCTTCGACGGGCGCGACATCACCCACGCGCCCCCGCACGAGATCGCCACCCTCGGGGTCACCCAGATGCCCGGCGGCCACGGCGTCTTCGGCGACCTGACCGTCCGCGAGAACCTCCAGATGGGCACCTGGCAGCACCGGGGCGACAAGCCGGGCACCCGGGCCGGGCTGGAGGAGGTCCTCGGCTTCTTCCCGGTGCTCCGGGAGCGGCTCGACGACCCGGCCTCGGACCTCTCGGGCGGCCAGCAGCAGATGCTGGCCCTGAGCATGGCGTTCCTGGCCCGGCCCCGGCTGCTGATGATCGACGAGCTGTCACTCGGCCTGGCCCCCGTCGTCGTCGAGCAGCTGCTCCCGATCGTCAAGGGCATCGCGGCGAACGGCACGACCGTGGTGATCGTCGAGCAGTCGGTCAACGTGGCCCTCACCGTGGCCGAGACCGCCTTCTTCATGGAGAAGGGCCAGATCCGCTTCCACGGCCCCACCGCCGAGCTGCT
>CAYQGF010000444.1:0-3290 GCA_964416885.1 uncultured Iamiaceae bacterium | reverse complement strand
CTCGTCGACCACGGCGTCGACGAGCGCACCCTGCGCGAGGTGTACCTGGCCGGCTTCGAGATCGCCGTCCAGGAGGCCGAGCCGTGGACCGTGATGTGCTCCTACAACATCGTCAACGGCACCTACGCCTCCGAGCACCGGGAGCTGCTCCAGGAGGTCCTGCGCGACGAGTGGGGCTTCGACGGCCTGGTGATGACCGACTGGGGCGCGGCCAACGACCGCGTCGCCGGGGTCCGGGCCGGGCTCGACCTGGAGATGCCGGGCAACGGCGGGGCCTACGACGCCGACCTGCTGGCCGCCCTCGACGCCGGCGCCCTGACCGACGCCGAGGTCGACCGGTGCGCCGAGCGGGTCGTCGAGCTGCTCCAGCGGTGCCGCCGCGACCGCCGGCCGAGCGACGCCGACGCCCACCACCGGCTCGGCCGGCAGGCGGCCGCGGCCGGGGCCGTGCTGCTGGCCAACGACGGCGTGCTCCCCCTCGCCCCCGACCTCGGGCGGGTCGCCGTGATCGGCGCCTTCGCCGAGACGCCCCGCTACCAGGGCGCCGGCAGCTCGCAGGTCAACCCGACCCGGGTCGACCGCCTCCTCGACGTCCTGCGGGAGCGGGTCGGCACCACCACCGAGGTGACCTACGCCCCCGGCTACGACGTCACCACGGGCGCGACGACGCCCGCGCTCGTCGACGAGGCCCTGGCCGTCGCCGCCGACGCCGACGTGGTGCTGTTCTGCGGCGGGCTGCCCGCCCCGTCGGAGTCCGAGGGCTTCGACCGCGACACCATCGACCTGCCCGCCGGGCACGTCACGCTCATCGAGGCCCTCGCCACCGGGGCCACGCCGGTCGTCGTCGTGCTCAGCAACGGCGCCGTGGTCCACATGCCGTGGGCCGACCGGGTGGCGGCGGTCCTCGAGGGCTGGCTGGGCGGGCAGGCCGGCGCCGGTGGCCTGGTCGACGTCCTGGTCGGCGATGTCGACCCCGGCGGACGGCTGGCCGAGACCATCCCGGACCACGTGGCCCAGCTCCCCGCCGACCGCAGCTTCCCGGGGGCGCCCCGCCAGGTCGTCTACCGGGAGGGCCCGTACGTCGGCTACCGCTTCTTCGCCACCGCCGGCGTGGCGCCGCGGTTCCCCTTCGGCCACGGGCTCTCGTACACCACCTTCGAGTGGTCCGACATCGCGCTCACCGGTGAGGGCACCGATGTCGCCGTCACGCTCCAGGTCACCAACACCGGCGACCGGGCCGGGAGCGACGTGGTGCAGGTCTACGTCCGCGACCGGGCGAGCACGGTGCGGCGGCCCGACGTCGAGCTCAAGGGCTTCGCCAAGGTCCACCTGGAGCCGGGCGCCCGCACCGAGGTGACCGTCCCCCTCGACCGGCGCTCGTTCGCGGTGTGGGACGTCGCCGCCCACGACTGGCTGGTCGAGGCCGGCACCTTCGACGTGGTGGTGGCCCGGTCGTCGACCGACCCCGTCGCGGCGCTGGCCCACGAGGTGGCCTCCGACGACGTGCTCACCCCGGAGGACGAGCCGGCCGGGTTCGTCGCCACCGACGAGGAGATGGTCGCCCTGCTCGGCCACCCGCTGCCGCCGGTGCCGGCCCTCCGGCCCTTCCACCGCAACTCGACCCTGGAGGAGATCGAGGAGACGCGCATCGGTCGGCTGATCGGCGCCCAGATCGTCCGGGAGGGCCTCAAGCGGATGGGCGAGGAGTTCCCCGACCCCGACGAGGCCACCCTCGCCATGGTCCGGCGGGGCCTCCGGGAAGGGCCGGTGCGGGCGCTCGTGCTCCTGAGCGGCGGCGTGGTCCGCTTCCCCGAGGTCGACGCCCTGCTCGCCGCCCTCAACGGCGACTGGTCCACCGCCGGCCGCGACGCCCGCCGCGCCCTCGACCGGCTCACCCACCGCAGCTGACGCAGCTGACGCACACAATGGGGTCAGACCCCATTGTGTGCCGCGGCGCCGACCGGCTCAGGGAGAGGTGAGGGCGACGGCGTAGGTGCGGCCCATGCCGTCGTCGGCGACCAGGTCGAGGCCGATGCGCTCGTAGAAGGCGTGGGCGCCGGTGTTGGCCGCCCCCACGCCGAGGTGGAGGCCGGTCGAGCCGGCGGCCCGCACCAGGTCGAGCACCCGGTCGACCATCCGCCGGCCCCACCCCTGGCCCTGGGCCTCGGGCAGCAGGTCGATGTGGAGGTGCGACGGGTAGCGGGCCAGCAGCGCCGGGTCGGCCGTCGGCGGGGCGTGGACCAGGGCGACGAGGAGCTGGTCGAGCGGCGTGGTGCCCGAGCCCTTCGGGTGCCGGGCCCGGGCCGCCGGCCACCACTCGGTGTCGCAGCGCCGCTCGAACGCCGCGGTGTCCGCCGCGGCGAGCACGTAGCCGACCGGCGCGTCGTCGGCCCCGGCCAGCACGAGGGCGTGCTCGGGCTCCAGGTCGACGTAGGCCCCGGCGTAGAGCTCGCCGAACAGGGTCGGGTCGCTCACCATCTCGCTGGCGTCGGAGCCCGACGCCCCGGTGCGGAGGCAGATCTCGTACACCGCGCCGCGGTCACGGGGCTGGTACGGGCGGATGCGATGGGCCACGCCGCATCCTGCCCGTTCAGTAGCCGTAGCCGCCGCTCGACGGGTGGGAGGTGACGGCGGTCGACGCGAAGGTCTCGGGGTCGAGGGCCTCCAGGGTCTGGTCGGTGAGCAGGTACGGCGTGCCGGCCACGACCAGCACCCGGCGGACCACGGGCTTCGGGGCCGGCGAGCACACCAGGTACGACCCGTCCCGCTGGTCCTCCGGCACGTACTGGGCCACCGTGCCGTCGTCGACCCCGTAGCACTCGTAGCGGGGCCACTCGACCTGGGTGACGTCGGGGTCGCCGCAGTGCAGGACGACGCCGTTGGGGCCGACCAGCTCCCGGACCTGGGCGTCGGTGAGCTCGACCGCCGGGCAGGGCGGTGGGACCTCGGCCGGCTGGTTGGCGACCGGGACGGCGACCTCGGTGACGTCGCCGTCGGTGCCGAGCACGGCCGCCTCGTTGAGCTCGCCGGCTCCGGGCCGGTCGACCATCAGCCCCCACAGGGCGAGGTGATGCTCGGGCCAGTAGGTGAAGGCGTGGTGGTCGTACCCGACCTCGGCGTAGGTCCACGGCCGCTCCCAGGTGGCGACGACGACCGGGGCGTCGGGGTCGCTGACGTCGAGCAGGTGGGCCTGCACCCAGCCGCGCGACCGCCGGTCGTCGCCGGAGCCGACCTGGTCGGTGCGGGAGCCGACCAGCAGGGCCCGATGGTCCGGGAGGGGGTGGAAGTAG
>CAYQGF010000443.1:0-3300 GCA_964416885.1 uncultured Iamiaceae bacterium | reverse complement strand
CGGGCGGTGTCGAGGGTGGCCGACATGGCCAGGAGCCGCAGGTCCGGGCACAGGGCCGAGCGGGCGTCGAGCAGCAGGGCCAGGGCCACGTCGGTGTGGACGTTGCGCTCGTGGACCTCGTCCAGCACGACCAGGCCGACCCCGTCGAGGGCCGGGTCCCGCTGCAGACGGCGGACGAGGATGCCCTCGGTGACGACCTCGACCCGGGTCGCGGCCGAGGTGGCCCGCTCGTCCCGGGTCGTGTAGCCCGCGGTGCGGCCCACCTCCTCCCCCAGCAGCTCGGCCATCCGCCGGGCCGCGGCCCGGGCCGCCAGCCGTCGGGGCTCGAGGACGACGATGCGCCGGCCGGCCAGCCACGGCTCGCCCAGCAGCCGGAGCGGCACGACCGTGGTCTTGCCCGCGCCGGGCGGCGCCTCCAGCACGGCCACGCCCGGGCCGCCCAGCGCGGCCCGAACCTCGGCCACCGCCGCCTCCACCGGCAGCCCGGTCGGCTCCACCACCGGGAGAGGAGACATCGCCACCGCGCCATCGTGACCGTCCTCCGTTCTCGGTGCAGAACGCGTCGCCTCCGAACACGACGTGCACCGAGAACGGAGCGGCCCCGGTTCTCGGTGCAGGACACGTCGCAGCGGAGCGCGTCGTGCACCGAGAACGGACGTCACCCGGCCCCGACCCTTGGGCGACGGGTCGGCGGCCGTAGGTTTTCCCGCGTGAGCGCCGACGACGTGGCATCCCTCCTCGCCGTCCTCGCCATGGTCGGCGCCACGGCCGGGCTGGCGACGGTCGTCGCCCTGGCCGTCCCCTCCCTGCGGTCCCGTCTGCTCGCCGCCCTCGCCAGCGACGGCACGGGGACCGGGCAAGCCCTGCCGGTCGGCTGGCTCGTCGCCCTGGTCGCCACGCTCGGCAGCCTCTACCTCTCCGAGGTCGCCCACTTCACCCCGTGCCGGCTGTGCTGGTACCAGCGGATCGCCATGTACCCGCTGGTGGTCGTGCTGGGCGTGGGCGCGCTCCGCCGCGACCGGGGCGCCCACCTCCCGGCTGCCCTGCTCGCCGGGGCCGGCCTCGCCGTCAACCTCTGGCACCTCGCCGTCGAGCTGTGGCCCACCATCGAGGGCGACAGCTGCGACCCCACCAACCCGTGCTCGCTGCGCTGGGTCGAGGCGTTCGGCTTCTGGACCATCCCCCGGATGGCCACCGTCGGCTTCGCCCTCGTCCTGCTCGCCCTGCTCGTCGACCACCTCTCCACCCAGGAGCATCGCACCCCATGAGCCACAAGCCCCCCAAGGGCGCTCCCCTCGCCAAGAGCCGCACCCAGGCCGCCAGGGAGGGGTCCGGCCTCCCCGTGTTCGCCATCGCCCTGGGCGCCCTGGTGGCCGTCATCCTCATCGCCGGGATCGTGATCGCCGTCAGCGGCGGCAGCGACGATGGCCCCCGCAGCGGCACCCTCGCCGCGGGCGACCAGGCCTTCGGCCCGGTGACCGCCACGGGCAACTCGCTCGCCGAGTTCCCGGGGAACGGCGTCGAGGACCCGGCGATCGGCCAGCCGGCGCCGAAGCTCGAGGGCGAGAACCCCTCGGGCGAGGCCCTCACCATCGACCCGGCCGAGGGCCCGATGGTCGTGGTGTTCCTCGCCCACTGGTGCCCCCACTGCCAGGCCGAGGTGCCCCGCATCGTCGAGGCGGCCGAAGGCTCCGACGAGATCGAGGGCGTGCCGTTCGTGGCCGTGCTCACCGCCAGCGAGCCCAGCAACGGCAACTGGCCGCCCGGCGCCTGGCTGGAGCGGGAGGAGTGGCCGGCCGGGGCGATGGTCGACACCGAGGCCGAGCCGGGGAGCCTGCCCGTGGCGATGGCGGCCTACGGCCTCTCCGGCTACCCCTACCTGGTGGCGATCGACGGCGACGGCAACGTCGCAGCCCGGAGCTCGGGCGAGCTCAGCCCCGACGAGCTCCGGGCCTTCTTCGCCCACGCCGCCGACGCCTGACCGTCACGGCTCCACCGGGGGCCGACGGGCGAGGAAGTGGCGGGACTCACCGGGGTAGTAGCGGTCGACCGAGAGGGGCTGCTCGACCATGCCGATGGCCCGGGCCACCCCCGCCGACGGCGCGTTGTCGGGGTACATGAAGCAGTGCACCTCGTCGAGGTGCACCAGGGCATGGGCGAGCAGGGCGGCCGCCGCCTCGCGGGCCAGGCCTCGCCCCTGCGCGTCGGGGTGGAGGTGCCAGCCGATCTCGACCTCGTCCGGCCCGGGCTCGGGGTCGGGGTCGGGGTCGGACCCGGCGGGGGCCAGGAGCACCGTGCCGGCGACGACGCCGGTGGCGACCTCCTCCACGGCCCAGTGCCCGATCGGCCCCGGCGCGAGGATGCGCTCGCGGTAGACGGCGATCCGCTCCCGGGCCTGCTCGACGGTCCGCATCAGCACCGGGTGGTCGAAGTCGTCGTCGATCCAGCGCTTCACCTCCGGCCGCCGGAGGATGTCGAAGAGACGCTCGGCCTCGTCGTCCCGCCACGCCCGGAGGATGGTGCGGTCGGTGCGCAGCAGCTCCATTCCCCCAGCCTGGCGGCTCAGGTGCCGGCCAGGCGCTCGATCACGGGGGCCATGGCATCGAGGTCGGAGAGGGAGAGGCCGATGGCGCTGATGCCGAGGCTCTCCCGTCGTTCGACCAGGTCGTCGACGATCTGGTCGACGGTGCCGCAGAGGGCGTGGGGGGAGCGGAGGGCCTCGTCGGGCGGAACGCCGAAGAACGGGGCCATGGCGTCGGCCGTGCCCGCCCGGTCGTCGGTGACGAGGGCGACGTGGATGCGGGTCTGGAGCTCGATGGCGGCGTAGCGGTCACCGGCTGCGGCCGCGACCCACCGCAGCTTCTCGACGGTGGCCGCCTCGGTGGCCGACGGCCCGGCGTCGGCGTCGATCACGCCCTTGGCCAGGATGGGGTTGAGCCCGACGACGTCGGCGTGGCGGCCGGCCAGCTCCAGCACCTTCCGGCCCCCGCCGCCGATCACGAGGGGGACGTGCTCCCGGAGCGGCTTGGGGCTCCCGGACAGGCCCTCGACCCGGTAGTGCTCACCGTGGAACGTGCACGGGCCGGGGGAGAACAGGCCCTGGACGACCTGGACCGCCTCCTCCAGCCGGGCGATCCGCACCGACGGGGGGTCGAGCGGGATGCCGGCCCCCTCGTAGTCGGTGGTCATCCAGCCCGCCCCCATGCCCAGCTCGAAGCGGCCGTCGCTCAGGATGTCGAGGGTCGCCGCCTCCTTGGCCATCACCGCCGGGTGCCGGTAGTCGTTGCACAGCACCAGGGC
>CAYQGF010000442.1:0-3304 GCA_964416885.1 uncultured Iamiaceae bacterium | reverse complement strand
CCCCGGGCCTCGGCCCGGAAGGCCTCGTCCTCGGCGCTGAAGTGCAGGTCCATGACGCCGGCGACAGTAGGGCGAGCGTGCGAGCACGACCAGACCAGCAAGTCTGACGACCCGTCAGGTCACGGAACCGCGCCCGCCTCCGACGTCTCCCTGCTCCGACGCTCGGCCACCAGGGCGCGGACCCGTTCGCGCACCAACAGGACATCGGGGTGGGGTTCGCGGGGACGGTGGTGGGCCTTGGCCGGGGTGATGCGACATCGCCCGCCGTCTCGGCCGGAGGGTCGGAGCACCGTGACGTCGCCGCCGGGCTCGAGCACGAGGTCGAAGCCACCTTCGTGGACCCGGTGGTGGTGGAACCGACACAGCGGAACCAGGTTGGCCATGTCGGTGCGGCCGATGTCGTTGTCAGGATCGGGGTCCCAAGGCTCGATGTGGTGGAACTCGCACCACTCGATCGGCGCCGAGCAGCCCGGGAACCCACAGTGCCGTGCATGCCGGAACCGCAGCGCCCGCCGCTGGGCCCGGTTGGCCAACCGGATCGTCTTGCCCGCATCGAGCACCTCGCCGCCGGCCGAGACGACCAAGCGGTGCACATCGGCACCGCACACCAGCCGGCCCAAGGTCACCAGGGAGACCGGGGTGCCGTCGACCAGCTCGCACACCCGGGAGCGGAGGTCCTCGCCGTCGTCCTCGTCCGGGTCGGTGATCGGCTTCCCGACCAAGGTGTGCTCGTCGCAGATCACCTCGACCGACGGCCGCGGCACGCCATGGCGGGTCTGCGGACGGCCCTTCCGGCTGATGATCTGCATGAACGCGACACCGCGCCGCTCTCGCGGCGACAGGCCGTCGTCGGACTGGAACGCCCCCACCTGGAACATGTGGTCGACCTCGGCGGACAACGCCGCCGCCAGCTCGGTGCCCTCCACCGCATCGAGCTCCCCCGCCAGTACCCAACGACCGTCGAAGGTCTGTGCCACGTCCACCACCGCCGAGGGCGCCTCGCCCGGCGCCGGCTCATCGGGGTCGATGAACCCGACCGACAGGCGGGCCTTCTCCAACCACGCCTGCAAGAACCGCCGCGCATCCGCGACGGTGAGCCGTTCGACCTCCCCCACGAGCATCTCCTCGTGCCGGGCGAACACCGAGGACACCTCGGGCTGACGGGCCTCCACCAGCAGGTCGACCTTCACCCGGCCAAGGCGGCCCTCACGAGCTGCCGCCTCCACCACCGGCACGTCGCGAAGGGCACGGGCCAAGGCGACGTCGCGGCCGCACCGGCCCTTCGTCTGGTCCACCCGACCCGTCAACCACCCCGCACACGACCGCGCCGCATCGGCCTCGAAAAGGCGCCGCCGATCGACGACCCCCGTCGCTGCCACCACCGCGGCATCCAGCTGCGCCTTCGCTCGATGGAGGGCCAACAGGTGCTGACGAACCCCCTCGTCAGCCATGCCCGCGACATCGGCCGCGACCAGCGCTCCGATGTCGTCGACGCTCTCGCCGTGGGGACCTTCCGCCATGCATCAACCTTATCGAACATCTGTTCGTAGTGCAACCCTTCCTGGACCACGAGAAATCGTGGGTCTAGCATCTCGGCCATGATCGACGCCGCCGCTCCCCCACGCCCCGTGGTGCGCCGGCGCACGGTCACGGCCGACGACGTGCTGGCCGACCGCGGCTCCCGCCCCTTCCACCGGATCGTCGACCGCCACCCCGAGGCCTTCCGAGCGCTGCTCGGCGTGCTCAACGAGCCCGGTGCCGAGGAGATGCTCCGCCGCCGGTCGCGCAAGGAGCCGGCCCTGGCCGCCGTCGTCGACGACCTGGAGGACGACGACCGCATCACCGCCGTCCTCGACGACCCCGACGACGGCGACGCCTTCCGTCGGGTCGTCGGCCTGGCCGTCAAGGCCAAGATGCTCCGCCTGGGGTGGGCCCAGGCCCACCGTCCCCGGTCGATGGGGCGCTACACCGACCGGTTCCGGACGGCCGAGACCTACGTCCCGCCCGACACCAGCGACCTCCCGCCGGGCCACCCGCTCCGGGTGATCGAGGCCCTCGAAATGTGCGCCCGCATCGGCACCGAGGAGGAGCAACGTCGCGACGTCGCCGAGATCCGGGCCGCCATCGCTCGCACCCGGTTCGGGGAAGGGCGGCCCTCCCGATGTTCCTGATGCTCGACACCGGCTCGCTCGGCGAGGTGACTCGGCCCCTCGGGAGCCCGGTCGCGGCCTGGGCCCGCCAGCGGGCGGAGCGGGGCGACACCCTCGTCGTGCCCGAGGCGGCCGACTACGAGCTGCGGCGCGTGCTCCACCGGGCCAGGAACGACGACGGCCTGTTGGCGCTCGACCTCCTGGTCGAGCAGGCGTCCTACCGAGCGCTCGACACCCCGACGCTCCACCTGGCCGCCCAGCTGTGGGCCGAGGCCCGCGCCGCCGACCACCCCGCCCTCGACGGCGACGTGATCCTCGCCGCCCAGGCCCAGACGCTGACCCATGCCACCGGTCGGCACACGGTCGTCGTCACCGGCCACCCGGAGCACTTCGTGCCCTTCGTCGACGCCCGCCGCTGGGAGGACATCTGACCTCCGATGACCTGGTCCGGCGCGAGCTCGCCACGCTGTGGGAGCGCGACGACGAGGGCCGGCTGACGCGGGCCCGCACCGCCGAGCACCGACCGGCCCCGCTGGTCCTCGCCGCCACCGACGGCGACGAGGTGGTGTGGGCGACCCACGCCGACCTCGACGACGCGGCGCGGGCCACGGTCGACCGGCTCCTCGCCACCGAGCCGCCCCGGCCGGCGCGGGTGGGCTGGGCGCCCACCGTGGCGTCCGGCCTGCTCGCCGCCACCGGCGCTGCGACCACCACGACCGGCCCGTCCTTCGTCATGGCCGACCCGCCGGGCCCCCGGCCGCTCGCCGGCGTCCAGGTCCGCACCGACGCCGACCTGCCGCTCGCCGAGCTCGATCCACTGCTCCCCGAGCGCGACCGAGGCCTGTGCGCCCCCTGGGCCATCGCCCTCGTCGACGGCCTCCCGGCCGCGGTGTGCGAGACCGCCCGCGCCACGCCCGAGGCGGTCGAGGCCGGCGTCTGGACCTATCCGCCCTACCGCCGTCGGGGCCTGGCCACCGCGGTCACGGCCGCGTGGAGCCGGATGCATGGCCCCCGCACCGTCTTCTACTCGTGCGCCGCCGACAACCTCGCCAGCCAGGCCGTCGCCCGCCGCCTCGGCTTCTGCCGCCTCGCCCACTGGTGGCAGGCGGCCCCGACCCTCACCGGCTAGGCCTCGCGGGCCCGGGGGGTGTCGG
>CAYQGF010000441.1:0-3336 GCA_964416885.1 uncultured Iamiaceae bacterium | reverse complement strand
CCTCGGCTTCGACGTCGAGCTGGTCGAGGGGTGGTGCTGGATGGTCGCCCGGCCCAGGTTGTACGTGGTCGGCATGGCGGCCGAGCCCGACCCCGACGACCCGGGCCGCACCCGCTACGCCCACCTGGAGGGCATCACCGTCCGCCCCCGAGCGCTGGCCGCCGCCACCCGCTGGTGGTCCCGCCGTCACGTCGGCGGCGACGTCGCCGGGATCGCCCGGGCCCTCGGCGTCGAGGCTCAGCCCGGGTAGCTGCGCAGCTCGACCAGGTTGCCGGCCGGGTCCCGGACGTAGATGCCCCGGCCCTGGCCGCGGGCGCCGGACAGGTCGGCGGGGCCGATCTCGACGTCGAAGCGCCCACTGGCGGCCAGCTCGTCGACGTCGTCCTCGACGGTGAGGGCGAAGTGGTTGACGTTCTCGCCGCCCCGCTCGCCGGGCAGGACGTCGATGATCGTGGTCGGGCTGATCCGGAGCGACACGAAGACGGCCTCGCCCCGGTCGAACTCCTCCTGGCGTTCGACGGCGAGGCCGATGACGTCCCGGTACCAGGCCACCACCTCGGCGACGTCGGGGACCTGGATCACGATGTGGTCGATGCCGGTGACGGTGAGGGGCGCCTTCATGCCTTCCAGGAGCCGAACCCGACGGCGAGGTATTCCTCGACCGCGGCCGTGCCCCCCGACGCGCCAACTATGTACGGAACCCCGCAGCATGATGCGGCTTCCGTACAAAGCTGGCGGGGGATCAGGCCAGCCAGGTGCGGACCAGGCCGCGGAGGCGGTCGATGTTGACGCCCTTGGCCGCGCTGACCCAGATGACCTCGCTCGGCTCCAGGTCGAGGCCCGCGGCCAGGTCCCGCTTGCGCCGGTCGCGGCCCGACGACTTCACCTTGTCGTGCTTGGTCGCCACGACCCGGTACGGCCGCTCGTGGTACCGCAGCCACTCGACCATCTGGACGTCGAGTGGGGTCGGCCCGATCTCGCCGTCGACCAGCACCAGGATCTCGACCAGCTCCTCCCGCCCCAGCAGGTAGCCCTCGATCATCCGCTGCCAGCCGGCCCGCATGTTGGCCGGCGCCTTGGCGTAGCCGTAGCCGGGGCAGTCGACCAGGGTGGCGTCGCGCCCGAGCCCGGCCTCGTCGACCAGGAAGGCATTGAGCAGCCGGGTGCGGCCGGGGGTCTTGGACACGTGGGCCAGCCCGGTGTGGTTGGCCAGGGCGTTGAGCAGCGACGACTTGCCGACGTTCGACCGGCCGACCACGGCCAGCTCGGCCCGGGTCGGCGGCAGCCGGTCGAGCCGGTCGGCCGAGGTCAGGAAGCGGAGCTGGAGCGGGCCCTTCACCCCTGCAGGCTCCCACGCGACGCAACGGTGTCAGGACCGTGCGCGGATAGGGACCGTCGTCGCCGGACGGATTCCTCGCTTCGCTCGGAACATCGGTGCCGTGCTTGCTGGGTCGGCCTCGCCTAACGGCTCGGCCTCCAGACACCTTCGCGTCGTCAGGCCGACGGGCGGGTCGTGGTGGTCGACTGGTCGCCGGCCGGGGGCGCGGTGGACGTCGGGGGGACGGCCGTCGTCGTCGGGGCGGCCGGCACCGTGGTGGAGGACGGGACCGTCGTCGCCGGCGGAGCCGTGGTGGACGACGGCGTGGTCGAGCCGGATGCCTCGGGGCCGTCCCCGGCGGCGCCGTCGCTCCCCCCGTCGGAGCCGTCCTCGTCGGCCCCGCCGGACGAGGGGCCGGCCCCACCCGAGTGGCGGGAGGCCAGGATGTCGAGCAACCGCCGGGCCTCGTCGACGTGGGCCTGGTACTGCGCCAGCCCCTCGCCAGCCAGCAGGGCGGCGTCGGCCCGGTCGAACTCGGCCTGGATGGCGTCGATCAGCTCGGCGTCGGTGAGCTCGCTCTCGTCGGTGTCCGGGGTCTCCTCGGGCTCGGAGCCGGGCTCGTCGTCGATCAACCCCTCCACCTGGTCGTCGTCGCTCGGCTCGTCCTCCAACGTCTCGGGCGCCTGGCCGAACAGCCGCTCCAGGGCCTCGCGCAGCGTGCTGCCGACCTGGACGTCGATGTTGTCCGGGCCCCGCTGCGAGGCCACGACCACGGCCCGGACGGTCGTCTGGTCGTCGGTGGTCACGTACATGGACTGCACGTAGAGCACCGACTCCCCGATCGGCACGAGGAGCACGTTGCCGAACGACAGCCGTTCGCGGAACTGGTTCCGGAACTGGCCGATCACCTGGTCGCCCTGGATGGCCGCCGCCACCTGCGCCGGGCCGCTCGCGCCCTGCCCCGGCGCCACCGAGTAGCTGGCGAGGCCGCCGTCGGGCGTGGCCGCGAGGAACGCCGAGAGCTGGGCCCGGTTGCGGACCGTGAACGGACGCAGGAGCACGAAGTCCTCGTTCTCCTCGCCCGGGAGCCGCAGGAGCTGGTACGTGGGCTCGACCCGGTCCCGGTCGTCGCCGCCGGCGGTGGAGGTCACGGTGGTCGTGGTCGTGGACGTCGGCAGGGTCGTGGTGGTCGACGTCGTCGTGTCGGAGTCGTCGGGGGCGGCGGCCACCGTCCAGAGCTGGCCCTCGGGGTTGAGGAAGCTGTCGGGCTCGGTGATGTGGTAGCGGCCCCAGAGCGCGGTCTGGGCCCGGAACATGTCCTCGGGGTAGCGGAAGTGGTCCTCCAGGCCGGCGGGGGCCTCGGACAGCGGGGCGAACAGGTCGGGGAAGGCCTTGCGGTAGGCCCGGACGAGCGGGTCGGACTCGTCGGTGACGTAGAAGCGGACCGTGCCGTCGTAGGCATCGACCACCGCCTTCACCGAGTTGCGGATGTAGTTGAACCGCCGGCCCCGGAGGTCGCTGCGCGAGGGCAGGTCGGGGCCGGTGTCGGCCCGCTGGGCGTTCGGGTACCGGTCGGTGGTGGTGTAGGCGTCGATGACGTACACGACGCGGCCGTCGATCACGACCGGGTAGGGGTCGGCGTCGTAGGCGAGGAAGGGGGCCAGCTCCTGCACCCGCTCCCGGACGTCGCGCTGCATCAGCACCCGGCTCTCGGGCCGGATCGACCCCGACGTCAGCGGCTCGATCTCCCAGAACCGCAGCGAGAAGGCCGCCCGCCGCAGGAAGCCGTCGAGGGGGACGCCGTCGATGCCGGTGTAGCCGGTCGGTCCGTCGTCGCTGTCGACGAGCTGCTCGTCGCGGGTGGTGTCGACGATCTTGTAGCCGGTGAGCCCCTCCCCGAAGTAGAGGGCCGGCTGGGTGATCTCGGGGTAGCCCGGGTCGGACTCGGTGGGGATGTTGCGGACGACGAAGTTGGGCTGGCCCTCGGGGCTCTTGGCGTTGGCCGGCGCCATCACCAC
>CAYQGF010000440.1:0-3337 GCA_964416885.1 uncultured Iamiaceae bacterium | reverse complement strand
TTCGGCGACCACCAGGTGGCGATGGCCGCGGCCGACGTCATGGCCCGCACCTACGGCGCCGCCACCAACGAGCCGCCGCTGGTCGAGGGCCGCGGCGTCGACGTCGAGGACCTCTGGGGCATCGAGCGCATCACCAGCTGGCCCCACGACGGGTCGGCCACGATCTACTGGGACAGCGGCCCGGTGTCGGGCTCCCACGGCACCCCGCCGCCGCCGGTCGAGAACGTCCCGCCCCGCGCCGGCAACGACCCGCACGGCGACCCCCGCCAGGACCCCGACGCCCGCAACCAGATCAGCGCCTTCCTCCAGCCCGACGGCAAGGTGGTCGACACCTGCGCCGGCGCCCCCTGCAAGGTCGACCAGTTCGGCTGACGAGCCCGTACGGAAAGTGCCAGGCACCTTCCGTACGGATCAGCGGGCGCCGGCGGTGTCGTAGCGGTCGATCAGGAGGGCCCCGTCGTCGCCGGCGGTGACGAAGGTGAGCACGACGTCCTCGGTGGTCTCGCCACCGTCGCTGCGGACGTAGTGCAGCCGGAGGGCGGTGGTGCCGGCCTCGGCATCGCCCCGGGGCTGGTCGAGGACGTCGACCGATGCGATCGTCCGGCCCCACCAGCGGTCGTAGGCGGCCCGGCCGCCGCTCTCCTCCTGGAACCGGGCCGACAGGAGCGCCCACGAGGCATCGAGGTCACCGGACCGGACCGTGGCGTAGTAGTGCGCCGCCGCCGTCTCCAGGTCGGTGGCCGTGGGGGCGCCGACCAGTGGTGTCGGCTCGGTGGTGGTGGTCGTCGTCGTGGACGTGGTCGACGTGGTGGTGGTCGACGTGGTCGTGGTGCTGGTGGTGGTCGTCGGCTCGGTCGACGTCGTCGTCGGCTCGGTCGGGGCCTCGGTCGTCGTGGTGGTCGCGGTGGTCGCGGTGGTCGAGGCCCGGTCACCGGCGGCCGTGTCGTCGCCCCCATCGCGGGTCAGCGCCCAGGCCCCGAGCGCGGCCAGGGCGAAGACCACCACCAGGGCGAGGGCCACCAGGGCGCCCCGGCCCGGCCGAGGCCCGGCCGGCTCGTCGGGCGGGATGGGCGGGATGGGCGGGATGACCGCCGTCGGCTCCGGCGCGGGTCGGCTCGGCCCGATCACCGGGGCGGCGACGGTCGGTGCGTCCCCCGCCGGCGGGGCTGCGCCGTCGCCCAGCGCATCGAGCCGCCGTTGGACCTCGCGGGCGGAGGCCGGCCGGGCGTTCGGGTCCTTGGCCAGGCAGGCGTCGACCACCGCGGCGAGGTCCGGGTCGACGCCGAGGGGCACCAGGTCCGGCGGCGGCTGGGTCAGCACCCGACCGACCCGGGCGACCATCGGCTCGCTCGGGTCGGTGCTGGCGAACGGCGCTCGGCCCGAGAGCGCGGCGTGCAGGGTGGCGCCGAGCCCGTAGACGTCGGCCGCCTCCGTGGCCCCCTCCCCGGACAGCACCTCGGGGGCGGCGTAGCCGATGGTGGCCCGCACCGAGCCGGTGGTCGTGGTGGCGGCGTCGACCAGCCGGGCGATGCCGAAGTCGCTGAGCTGGGGTTCGCCGTACTGGGTGAGCAGGACGTTGGCCGGCTTGAGGTCCCGGTGCAGCACCCCGGCGGCGTGGGCGGCCGCCAACCCGCCGGCCAGCCGGGCGCCGAGCCCGGCGACCTCGACGCTGCCGAGCGGCCCGCCGGTGACGACCCGGTCGTGGAGCGACCCCGCGGCGACGTACGGCATCAGCAGGTACGGGAGGCCGTCCTCGGTGACGCCGGCCGCGTACACGGGGACGATGTTGGGGTGGTTCGACAGCCGGCCCATGGCGGTGACCTCACGCCGCCAGCTCTCGACCGCCTTCGGGTCGGCGCCCGCCGTGGCCAGGACCTTCACCGCCACGTCTCGGCTGAGGTCCTCCTGCCGGCCCCGGTAGACGATCCCGAAACCGCCCCGGCCGATCACCGTCAGCCCGGTGATGCCCGGGACGACGGGCGCGTCGGGGTCGCTCACGCGGGTCTCCCGGCCATCCCGCCACGGTACGCGGCGGGCACCCGGCGGCGGTGGGCGGGGTCAGCGGTGGGCGGCGACGGACTCCAGCAGCTCGGCGACCCGGCAGGCCCGGGCGGCGGCGGTGACGACGGTGCGGGTGCCGTCGGCCGGGTCGTCCTCGGGCCGGGCCACGACGACGGTGGTGACGTCGAGCAGCTCGTCGTGGAAGGTGCTGGCCCGGAGCCGGCGCAGCAGGTCGGCCGGCACTTCGTCGGCGGCCAGCAGGTCGCGGCCGGTGTCGCGCAGGACGGCCCGGGTGGTGAGCGGGTCGAGCAGGGTGGCGAAGCCCATGACCGGGGCGTCACGGCCGCCGACGCAGACCGCGTCCTCGACCACCGCGGTCACGTCGGGGCCGCCCAGCTCGACCGCCTCGACCGAGGTCAGCCAGGACAGGTGGGGGCCGCCGCCGGCCCGGTGCTCGGCCACCAGCCGCCGCATCGCGCACGGCGACAGGTCGGGCAGGCAGCGCCGGTCGCTGCCCACCACCACCTCCGGGCCGTGGTCGAGCCGCAGCACGGCCGTCACCGACGGCAGGGTGTGGGTGAGGGCGGCGGTCAGCCGTAGGGATTCGGGTCCGAGCACGAGTCCTCCGCAGGGACGCTTCGGGGAGCGTTTCGTAAAGCATGCCTAACACATCTCGGCTCGCCTGTCGTCACTAGGGTGAGAGAAATCTGACGGAGCGTCAGATCCCGTCCCGGAGACATCCATGACCACAGCTCCCGCCCTCGGCGCCGACGGCTGGTTCACCACCGGCCCGGAGCCCGCCCTCCTCGGCCACCGCTGCCCGGCCTGCGGCACCGTCGCCTTCCCCCGCCCGGCGCTCGGCTGCCCCAACCCGCGCTGCGACAGCGACGACCTCGAGCCCACCCCGCTCTCGCGCACCGGGCGTGTCTGGTCCTACACCGACGCCCGCTACCAGCCGCCTGCGCCCTACGTGGTGCCCGGCGACGAGCACGTCCCGTTCTGCATCGTCGCGGTGGAGCTGGCGGCGGAGAAGCTCGTCGTCCTCGGCCAGGTGGTCGCCGGGGTGACCGTCGACGACCTGCGGGTCGGCCAGGAGGTCGAGCTGGTCGTCGACACCCTCTTCACCGACGACGACGGCAAGCACACGATCTACAAGTGGCAGCCCAAGGAGCAGGTATGAGCCCCGATCCGGTCGCCGTCGTCGGGGTGGGCATGCACCCCTGGGGCAAGTGGGGCCGCAACTTCGTCGAGTACGGCCGCATCGCCGCCCGCGACGCCCTGGCCGACGCCGGCATCGAGTGGACCGACGTCGACTTCGTGGCCGGCGCCGACACCA
>CAYQGF010000439.1:0-3344 GCA_964416885.1 uncultured Iamiaceae bacterium | reverse complement strand
AGCCAGGCCAGGACGTCGCCCAGCTCGTGGAGCTGCTGGGCCGGGGTGCCCTTGCGGGCGGCCTGGGCCAGCTCGCCCACCTCCTCGGCCAACCAGGCCACGGTGGCGGCGCGGCCCCGGGCGGCGTCGCGTGCGCCGAAGGTGGCGGCGATGCGGGCCTGGAAGTCGGCCAAGTCCATCGGCCCAACCTACGGTGCACCGATGACCTACGACGAGCGGCAGGGGCGAGCCTCCGACGCGGTGCCGGTGGCGGCCGGAGACGTCACGATCAGCTACCGGCCCGAGCGCGACGGCGACCCGGACCCGGGTGAGGTGGTGTGGACGTGGGTGCCCTACGAGGACGACCCCCGGCAGGGGAAGGACCGACCGGTCGCGGTGATCGGGACGGCCGGCCACGACCTGGTCGTGGTGCCCTTGTCGAGCAAGGGCCACAACGGCCGTAGTGACGCCGAGGAGTGGGTCGAGCTGGGCCGGGGCCCGTGGGACCGCAGCGACCGGGTCAGCTACGCCAACGTCGACCGGCTGCTGCGGGTCGACCCCGCGATCGTCCGCCGGGAGGGCGCCACCCTCGACCGGGACCGCTTCGACCGGGTCGTCGCGGCCGCCCGCGACCGTCACCCCACCATCCGGCTGGCGCCCTGACGCTCCGAGGCCGGGCCCGCGACGACGGAGCGGCCGGGCCGGGAAGGGCTAGGCCACGGCCTCGCCGTCAGCGGGGGCCGCCCGCACCGTCCGCTCCTCGGGGGTGAGGGCCCGCAGGATGCAGAACTCGTTGCCCTCGGGGTCGGCCAGCACCACCCACGTCTGGTCGCCCTGGCCGACATCGACCCGGGTGGCGCCCAGCGCCTCGGCCCGGGCCACCTCGGCCTCGTGGTCGTCGGGTCGGAGGTCGAGGTGGAGGCGGTTCTTCACGACCTTCTCGTCGGGCACCCGGAAGAACGAGAGCTCGGGAGCGGCGACGCCTCGTGCTCCCGCTGGTGGCCGCAGCACGACCTCGTCGTGGTCCTCCTCGGCCACCTGCCAGCCCAGGAGCTGGGCCCACCAGCGGGCCAGCGGGGCCGGGCCCGGGGTGTCGATGCAGAGGGATTCCCAGTGCAGGGTCATGGCCCCCTCCTACCCCGGAGCCGCGGCGCGCCACCAGGGGCCGCGGCCTCAGGCGTCGATCTGCTCGGCGCCGCCCGTCGGGCCGACGCGGGCGAGGAAGCCGCGCAAGGCGTCCTCGAAGGCGGACCGGGAGGCCTTGCCGTCGTGGATCAGGTGGCCGGCACCGGGCACCACGACGACCTCCAGGTCCGGCGACAGCGAGGCGTGGTGGGCGATCGTGCGGGGCCGGGCGATGGTGTCGGGCTGGTCCGGGTCGCCGGCCACGAGCAGCGCCGGGACCCCGAACGGGAGGGTCGGGCTCACGGCGTCGGTGGCGGTCCCGTCCAGCACCGGGTCGAGCACGGTGGCGTCGACGGTGAGCATGGCCTCGGCCATGGACTCGAGCCCGTCGGGGGTCAGGGCCTCCCCGAACGTCGAGGTGCCGGTCGTGTCGGGGGCGGTGGCGAGGAGGCCGGCCAGGACGGCGACGGTGGTGCCGGACTCCTGGAGGCGGGGGATCGACCGGCGCATGGCCTGGAACCCCGTGAGCAGGGCGCTGCCGTCGAGCGTCGCGGGCCGGGTGGCGGCGGTCGGGGAGGCGAGGGGCGGGTCCTCCATGACCACGCCGGTGAGCAGGTCCGGGTGGTGCTGGGCCAGTGCTGCCGCGGTGATCCCGCCGAGCGAGTGGCCGACGACGAGGCACGGCCGGCCGACGGCGTGCAGGGCCGCCACCGCATCGGAGACGTAGTCGGCCGGCTGGTAGGCGCCGGGCGCCCGGTCGGAGCGGCCGTGGCCCCGGAAGTCGAGCCGCAGCACGCGGTGGCGGTCGGCCAGCTCGGGGACCAGCCAGTCCCACGTCCGCCCCGACGAGGTGATCCCGTGCAGGAGGAGGATGGGCGGGCCGTCGGGGTCGCCGTCATCGGCGAGGTGCAGGTCGAGGTCGCCGTTGCGCACGATCATGGCCCGGGACCCTACGGCGTCCGCGTCCCGGGCCGTCACCTGTCTCGCCGACGGCCCACGGCCCGGTGTCGGGAAAGCGAAACGCCGCCCGGAGGACCGGACGGCGTTCGAACTGTGAGCCTTTGGTCGGGGTGGCGGGATTTGAACCCACGACCTCTTCGTCCCGAACGAAGCGCGCTGCCAAGCTGCGCCACACCCCGTGATGTGTGCGAAGGGTGACCCTATCGCTCCGGGCGGGGGCCGCTCCAACGCGAAGCCGTGGTGCCCGCTCCGACGGCGCAGCTCGCTACGGCGCCACCGCGTCGAGGGCGGGATCGACCTCGCCGTCGTGCCACTCCCGGCCGGCGAACAGCGCGGCCGCGGCCCGGCGCAGACGGAAGGGGTCGAGCGGCTTGGTGATCCACCCGTCGGCCAGGGACCGCTTGGCCAGGAAGACATCGTGGGGCCGGTCGAGCAGCATCAGCACCGCCACCGGGTCGAGCCGGCCGGCGCCCTCCTCCAGCCGGAGGGCCATGCACGTCGCCATCCCGCCCATGTTGCCGATCTGGAGGTCGAGGACGACCAGGTCGGGCTCCAGCTCGGCCGTGGCCCCGGCGACCTCGGCGCCGGTGCGGACCCGGAGGACCTCGACGTCGTCGTCGGTGAGGGCGGCGTCGACCTCGTCGGCGATCCAGTCGGCGTCGGTGGCGAGCAGCACGGTGCGGGACGCGGGCACGCCCCGACCCTACTGCGGGCCCGTCCGATGGTTCGCCTCCGGATGGTCCGCCTCTGGGTCGGTGGACGGTCGGCCCGGTGGTACGAGGGGATGGCCCCGGACCAGGTGGGTACCATGGCCAACCGCTCGTCCCCGCACCAGGAGCCCCTCCGTGCTCGAGATCGAGGTCGTCCCGACCGACAGCTACACCCTCTGCCGGCCCGTGGGGGAGCTCGACGCCTACACGGTCGGCGACTTCCGTGAGGTCCTCAGCGAGGTCGCCACGGCCGAGCGCCTGCTCATCGACCTCTCGAACGTCCCGTTCATGGACTCGGCCGGCCTGGGCGCCCTGATCGGGGGCATCCGCCGCACCCGGGAGTCCGGCGGCGAGGTCGCGGTCGCCTGCGGACGGCCCACCCTCACCCGCCTCCTGCACACGACGGGGTTCGACCGGCTGGTCCCGGTGGAGGAGACGGTCGAGGCCGCGGCCGAGGTCCTCGCGGCCCCCACGACGGGCTGAGGTCCCACACGGCGCGACCAGGGGGCCTAGGGTCCACCGCTCGTGCGCCGCATCCTGCCCAGCCTCGCCCTCGTCGTCGCCCTCCTC
>CAYQGF010000438.1:1341-3356 GCA_964416885.1 uncultured Iamiaceae bacterium | reverse complement strand
GTGACGTCGAGCCAGGTGCGGGGCACGCCGACGACGAGGTCGGCCCGGCCGAAGCCGAGGTCGCCCAGCACGACCTGGATCGCCGACGCCCCCTCCCCGAGGTGCTCCCGCACCAGGTCGAGACCGGTGATGCCGACGTGGGCCTGGCCGGCGTCGAGCATCGAGGGGATCTCGGTGGCCCGGGCCAGGAGGACGTGGACGTCGTCGAAGCCGGCGATGGTGGCCTCGTAGGAGCGGCTGCCGCGGGTGCGTCGCACGGGGATGAGGCACTGCTCGAAGAGCCGGGTGACCCCGTCGGACAGCGAGCCCTTGCTGGGCAGGCAGAGGACCAGGGGGTCAGCCACGGAGCACCTCCTCGACCGCGCCGGCCACGGCGGCGCCGGCGACCGTGCGGCTCGCGGTGCCGGCGGCGGACCGGACCACGACCGGGCCGGCGACGCCGTCGGGGCCGACCTCGACCACGACGGGGACCTCGGCCGCGTCGGCGCTCGTCCCGCCCAGCCGGCAGGCGATGCCGGCGGCGCGCAGGACGCTGGCGACCGACACGCAGGCGGCGGTGGCCGCGGCGTCGTCGGCCGGCACGACCAGGGCCGCGACCGTCGGTCCGATGGGGACCGACGGGGCCAACCGGACGAGGTGCTCGACGGCCAGGGCGAAGCCGACGCCGGGCACCGAGCCGGCCCCGGTGAGCCGGCCGACCAGGTCGTCGTAGCGGCCCCCGGCGCACATGGGCTCGTCGGGGTCGGACGGGTCCTCGACCTCGAAGATGAACGAGGTGTAGTAGTCGATGCCCCGGCGCAGGCCGATCCGCAGGGTCACGGTGGTGGGGTCGATGCCGTAGGCGGCGATCATCTCGGTCCGGCGGCGCCAGGAGCCGGCCAGGTCCCGGAGCCGGTCGCTGCCGATCTCGGCGGCGACGGCCTCGATCGCCTCGATCGCCGTCGGCAGCGGCTCCTCGATCGCCAGGAGGGCGCGGAGGGCGCGCTCGACCGCGGGCGGCACCGGCTCGACGGGGCGGGCCACCGACCGGGTGACCAGGCGCTCGGCGATCTCCTCGGCGGTGCGGACGCCCAGGGCCTCGGGCTCCAGGCCGCCGATGATCCGGTCGAGCAGCTCGGCCCGCAGCGAGGCGGGGAGCTGGGCGACCAGCTCGTCGAGCTCGGAGCCCTCCTCGGGCTCGGCCGGTCCCGCCGCGGCCCGGTCGAGGGCGACGGCCAGGGCCTCGGGGTCGCCGGCGGCGCGGGCCAGCGAGGCGCGGGAGCGATCGGAGAGCAGGTCGGTCTCGACCGCGGCCTGGAGGAAGCCGACGTCGCTGACGACGATGCGCCCGGGTGCCACGCCGTGCTCGACCAGGCTCGCTCGGGCGATGGCCAGGACCTCGGCGTCGGCCAGGGCGGTGTCGGCGGCCCCGAGCAGCTCGACGCCGGCGTGGGTGAGCTGGCGGGCGCCGCCGTCGACCGGGGCGGCGTACCGGAAGGCCGGGCCGACGTAGTAGGCGCGCAGCTCGGTGGGGGCCTCGGGCGGGCGCTGGCCGTAGAGCCCGACGGTGGGGATCGTCAGCTCCGGCCGCAGGCAGACCTCGGCGCCGCCGGGGTCGGTGAAGATGTACATGTGGCGGCGGATGTCCTCGCCGGAGCGGTCGAGGAACGGCGCCGCGCTCCCCACCACCGGCGGGGCCACCGGCGTGAACCCGTAGCGCCGGAACAGCTCTCGCAGCGAGGCCGCGGCCTGCTCCCGCCGGACGACATCGGCGCTGGCGTCGACAGGGGCGCTCACGAGAGCCCGCCCTCCGTCGAGTGGTCAGCGCGCCACCCATACGGTGGCGCGTTGACCATCCGTCGCGGCTCGTCGAGGAAGGAGGTCAGCGCGCCACCCATGCGGTAGCGCGTTGACCAACCACGGACGGATCTGCTCATGGCTGCACGATCTCCCGGATGGTGGCCACCAGGTCGGCCCGGGCCACCGAGCGCTGGGCCGAGCGGTCGGTGCGCCACTCGTCCCGATCGGTGATCTCC
>CAYQGF010000438.1:0-1241 GCA_964416885.1 uncultured Iamiaceae bacterium | reverse complement strand
CACCGAGCGCTGGGCCGAGCGGTCGGTGCGCCACTCGTCCCGATCGGTGATCTCCTTGCTCCGCTCGGCCCCGGCGACCAGGTCCTTCACCTGGACCTCGCCGGCGTCGAACTCGTCGCCGCCGGCGATGACGGCCACGGCCGCGCCCCGCTTGTCGGCGTACTTGAGCTGCTTCTGGAAGTTCTGGGTGCCCTGGTAGAGCTCGGCCGGGATGCCGGCGACCCGGAGCTCGTCGACCATGGCCTGGTAGTCGGCCAGCCGGTCGCGGTCCATGACGGTGACGACGACGGGGCCCCGGGCGGCGGCCTCGGTGGTGGCGGCCCGGCGGCTCCGCAACGCGGCGAGCAGCCGGTCGACGCCGATGCTGGCCCCGCAGGCCGGGACGTCCTGGCCGGTGAACCGGCGCACCAGGTCGTCGTAGCGGCCGCCGCCGGCGACCGACCCGAACTCGCGGGGCCGGCCCTTCTCGTCGAGGGTCTCGAAGGTGAGGGCGGCCTCGAACACCGGGCCGGTGTAGTAGGCGAGGCCCCGCACCACGGTGGGGTCGAAGCGCACCTGGGGGCGGGACCCGGCGCCGCCGAGGATGGCCTGGATGGCGGTCAGCTCGTCGACCCCCTCCCGGCCCTCGGGGTCGTCGCCCACCAGGTCGGACAGACGGTCGAGCACGGTGTCGCGGTCGGCGCCGCCCTCACCGGCGTCGATGAACCGCAGCACCAGGTCGGCCTGGGCGGTCGAGAGCTGGGCGCCCGCGGTGACGTCGCCGGACACGTCGGTGCGGCCCGACCCCAGCAGGTCGGCCACGGCGTCGCGGCCCAGCCGGTCGAGCTTGTCGACGGCCCGGAGCACGGCGAGCTGCTGGCCCCGGTCGCCGACCCCGCTGGCGTTGAGGATGCCGGTGAGCACCTTGCGGTTGTTGACCCGGACCTCGTGCTCGGGCAGGCCGAGGCGGTCGAGGGCGGTGGAGAGCAGGACGCACGCCTCGGCATCGACGGTGGGCGACTTGGAGCCGACGGTGTCGAAGTCGCACTGCAGGAACTGGCGGAACCGGCCCGGGCCGGGCTTCTCCCGCCGCCACACCGGGCCGAACTGGTAGCGCCGGAACGGGGTCGGGAGGTCCTGGCGGTTCTGGGCCACGTACCGCGCCAGCGGGGCGGTCAGGTCGTAGCGGAGGGCGATCCACTGCTCGTCGTCGTCGTGGAAGGCGAACACGCCCTCGTCGGGGGCGTCCTCGTCGGGGAGGT
>CAYQGF010000437.1:0-3368 GCA_964416885.1 uncultured Iamiaceae bacterium | reverse complement strand
TCGACCAGCTCCCGCCCGGTGTCCTCGTGCCGGAACGTCACCAGCTCGTCCCGGATGCGGTCGAGGCGGGCCTTGGTGCCGGTCCACCCCGACCAGGTGGCCACGTCGGCCGCGGTGGCCGGGCCGAAGGCGGCGAGGTAGCGGCGGAGCAGGTCGTCGTCGGCCTCGGGCGTCGGCTCGGGCAGGGGGCGGCCCAGCACGACGTCGAGCGGCGACCACGTGGCGCGCTTGGTCCGGCCCCACACGCCCCGGGGCGGGACCTGCACCAGGGGGAGGCCGTACTTCACCACCCCGGCCACCGGCGTGAGGTCGCGGTCGTCGTCGATGCGCGCGGCCAGCCAGGCCCGCAGGTCGGTGCCGTCGCGCGGCTCGACCGCGAACCAGGCCCGGGCCTCGGCGAGCAGGCCGTCGAGGTCGAGCCCGGCCACGGCCCGGCCGTGCGCGTTGGTGCCCCGCACCCGGGAGTCGACCCAGCCCTGCACGGCGGCCCGGGCCACGAGGGCGTCGGCCGCGGTGTGGAGGTGGACGGTGCCCCGCCAGGTGACGATGCGGACCACGGTGTGGTCGGCCACCAGCCGCCCGAGGTCGTCGGGGGCGAACCCGGCCAGACGGGACCACAGCCCCGTGTAGGGGTCGAGCGGCTCCTGGGCCTGGAGCCCGACCAGGTGCTCGACGGCGGCGGGGACGGTGCGGTCGCCCCGTTCCAGGAGGTCCTGCCGGGCGAGCAGTGCCCGGTTGAGCTGGCGACGGGTGAGGACGGGAGCGGTCGACCGGGCCATCCCGCCATCTTCCGCGACAAACCGGTCACCAGATGGCCGGTTTCGGTGGGATGCTCGAGCGATGCGCGCCGACCGGCTGGTGGCCACCTTGCTCCTGCTCCAGGCTCGGGGGCGGGTGACCGCGGCCGAGGTGGCCGAGGAGCTGGAGGTGTCCGAGCGCACCGCCCGCCGTGACCTGGAAGCCCTCGGCATGGCCGGCATCCCCGTCTACTCCCAGCCCGGCCGGGGCGGCGGCTGGTCGTTGCTCGGCGGCGCCCGCACCGACCTGTCGGGGCTCACCGCGGCCGAGGCGCGCACCCTGTTCCTCGTGGCCGGGCCGCAGTCGGCGGCCACGCCGGAGGCCAAGTCGGCGCTGCGGAAGCTGGTCCAGGCACTCCCCGAGACGTTCCGGGCCGACGCCGAGGCCGCCGCCTCCGCCGTCATGCTCGACCCGGCCAGTTGGGGCGACGAGCCACCCGCCCCGCCCCCGTTCCTCGACCAGCTCCAGCAGGCCGTGGTCGACGGCGTCCGGGTCGAGCTGGGCTACGCCGACCGCCACGGCGCCGAGAGCGAGCGCACCGTCAGCCCGCTGGGCCTGGTCCAGAAGGGGCGCACCTGGTACCTGGTGGCCCACACGGCCAAGGGCATGCGGACGTTCCGGGTGTGGCGGGTCCGGTCGGTCGGCCGCACCGAGGTCCCGGTCGAGCGGCCCGACGGGTTCGACCTGGCGGCCACGTGGGCCGCGGTCGTGGCCGAGATGGACGAGAAGCGGGCCCGAGCGGGCGTCCAGGTCGTGGCCCGGGCCGACCTGGTCCCGACCCTGCGGCTCCACTGGGGCCGGAACCTGGTCGTCGCCGACGACGCCCCGCCCGACCCGGACGGCCGGGTCGCGGCCACCATCGCCGGGACGTCCTGGGAGGCGATCGTCGACCAGCTCGCCGGGTACGGCGCCGGGGTCGAGGTCGTCGCCCCACCCGAGGCCCGCGCCCGCCTCGCCGAGACCGGCGCCGACCTCGTCGCCCTGTACGCCGACCCCTGATCGTGCTCAGGTCCAGGGGGCGACGAGGTCCTTGACCGTCTCGGTGAGGGTCATCTGGAGCAGCGGGCCGAAGGTGACGCGCTGCACCCCGAGGGCCCGCAGGTCGTCGAGCGAGCCGGCCGCCGAGCCGTTCACCGGGTGGGCGATGACGTTGACCGGGCCGTCGAGCTCGGCCAGGAGGGTGCGCACGGCGTCGGCATCGGGCGCCTTCACCGGGTAGGAGCAGCGGGACCCGGCGGCCTCGCAGGCCTTCATCCGGGTGACGGCCTCGGCCAGCGGGTCGTCGAAGGTCTCGTACTTGCCGAGGAAGGCGTCGGTCCGGGCGTTGACCACCAGCTCGACGCCCGCCGCGTCGGCGGCCTGGCGGATGGCACCGATGTAGTCGGCATGCTCCTCCACCGAGCGGATCCGCTTCTCGCTGTGCACCGAGTCCTCGATGTTGATCCCGACGACGCCGGCGGCGAGGACCCGCTCGACCAGCTCGGCCGCGGGGGTGTCGTAGCCCGACTCGACGTCGGCGCTGACCGGGACGTCGACCGCGGCGGTGATGCGGCCGATGCCGTCGAGGGCGTCGGCGAGGGTCATGCCCTCGTTGTCGACCTGACCCCGGGAGTCGGCCAAGGGATGGCTGCCGACGCTGAGGGCGGGGAAGCCGGCGTCGACCACGGCCCGGGCCGACCAGGCGTCCCAGACGGTGGGGAGGACGAGGGGGGTGCCGGCGTGGTGGAGGCGGAGCAGTTCGGAGGCGCGCGTCGTGATGTCAGTCATGCGTTGCATGGTGCCCCAGTCCACGGCCAGGGTCACGCCAGAGCGTCATGGCAGACTCGGGCCCGTGAACGGGTGGGCCGCCGGGGCCGGGGCGATCGGGCTGGCCGCCTTCGCCGCCGGCAACCTCCTCGCCGCCCTGCCCGGCATCGACGCCACCGACTCCGAGGTCGTCGCCGACCTCGGAGCCCGGCGGGGCCGGGTGGTCGCCGGCGGAGTCGTGGGCGTCGTCGGGGCGCTGCTCCCGGCCGCCGTCGCCTGGCGTGACGTCACCGCCCTGCCCCCAGCGGTCGTCCGGCTCGCCCTCGACGCGTCCCACTTGGCGACCTGGTCGGTGTCGGCCCCGGTCGGCGCGGTCAGCACGGCCGTCACCACCGCCTCGGCGGTGCGGGCCGACCTGGCCGGCGGCGCCCTCGGCACCCTGCTGGTCGTCCTCGCCGGGGCCAAGGCGGCCACGGTCGCCGTCGAGCTGGCCGGCACCGGCCGGCGCACCGGATGGAACGCCGGCGGGTGGGCCGCCGGGTCGAGCGGCTACGTCACCGTGGCCTGGTTCGCCATGCTGACCGTCGCCCTGGCCGGAGCCTGACGAGCGCAGGGGATCGGCACGTCCGTCACCAACGAGGCGACGTGGGAGCGCGCCGGCGCCTAGCGGGTCGGCCGGAAGCGGCGGAGGCGGAGGCTGTTGGTCACGACGAAGACGCTGCTGAAGGCCATGGCGGCACCGGCGAGCATCGGGTTGAGCATCCCGGCCGCGGCGATCGGCAGGGCGGCCACGTTGTAGGCGAAGGCCCAGAACAGGTTGCCCT
>CAYQGF010000436.1:0-3370 GCA_964416885.1 uncultured Iamiaceae bacterium | reverse complement strand
GGTGATGCGACGCTGGCCGCCGACCTTCATCCCGGCCACGCCGTCGTCCCAGCCCTGGATGACCTGGCCCCGCCCGAGGCGGAACTCGAAGGCGTCGCCCCGGTCCCAGGAGGCGTCGAACTGCTGGCCGTTCGACCAGGCCACACCGACGTACTGGACGCTGACGTTGTGGCCGGCGACGGCCTCCTCACCATCCCCCACCACCAGGTCCTCCAGCACCAGCTCGGTGGGGGGAGGTCCGTCGGGGATGGTCACTGCGGGCTTGGGCATGGGGGGACCCTACCGAGACCGACCGGCCGCGACGGACCCTGCCGCGGCGGTCTCGGGCGGCAGGGGGGCGGGGAGGAGGTCGTGGACGCTGCGGATGCGGTGGGCATCGGCGCCGAGGTCGACATCGGCGTGGAGGTCGTAGGGGTCGAGCAGCAGCGGCACCAGCCCGGCGGCCCGGGCGCCGGCCACGTCGTAGCGGGCGGAGTCGCCCACGTAGCCGATGCGGCCCGGTTCGACCCCGAGCCCGGTCATCACGGCCAGGGCCGGGGCGAAGATCCGCGGGTCGGGCTTCTCGACGCCGACCACCCCGCTGTCGACCACCACGTCGACCGGCACGCCGGCACCCGGGCCGACCTGGCAGCACGCTGTGAACCGCAGCAGGTCCTCGACCTGACCGACGGCGTTGCTCACGACGCCGAGCGGGGTGCCCAGGGCCCGGAGCCGCTCCATGGCCGTCACCGTCTCGAGCAGCGGGAACCTCCAGGTGTGGTGGCCGAAGACCCGGGCCATGGCGGTCAGGGCCTCGTCGGCGCACTCCTCGGGCACACCGGCGGCGGCCACGTGGGCCCGGAGGTAGTCGAGCCACACCTCCCCGCCCTCGGCCCGGGACCCGGCATGGGCGCGCATCCCGACGTAGTGGGCGCGGATGAGCCGATCGAGGTCGCTCGTGGCGCCGAACCGGGCCAGGGCCGGGCCGATCGAGAGCGGGTCGGGCACGACGAGGACGCCACCGGCGTCGAACAGGACGGCGTCGAGGTCGGCCCCGACCCGGGGGCCGGGGGCGGGAGCACCGGTCAGGTGGGCCGCGGCGACCGCCCACCCTCCGGCATCGGGGGGCGGGGGCGGCAGCGGCGACGGGCTCACCGGCCCGAAGGTACCGATCCGGCCCGGCGCCACCGCACCACGCTTGACGTCTAGCCTCGCGAACTTCTAATGATAAGGGACCTTTACACACGACGACGAGGTCAGGACAGACATGAGACGAACCATCCGGACGGGGCTGACCGGCGCCGCCGCTGTGCTCATCGGGGCGGTGCTGGCGCCGCTCGCCGCCCCCGCCGCCCTCCCCACGCCCGCCGACGGCGGGCCGGCCGAGCTGCTCCGGTTCGTCGGCGACCCCAGCAGCGCCACCGGCGCCGCCCTCACCGGCGGTGAGTGCGACGTCAACGGGGACGGCTACGACGACGTGGTCGCCGGCGCCTGGTTCTGGGACAAGGCGCCCACCAACAACATCGGCGCCACCTACGTGATCCTCGGCGGCCCCGACATCGACGGGCACTCGCTCGCCGACCCCTCCGAGGCCAACGCCGTCCGCATCGACGGCCCGGCCGTGGCCAGCGCCTTCACCGGCTTCGCGGTGGGCTGCGTCGGCGACGTCAACGGCGACGACCTCGACGACATCGCCATCAGCCACTACACCGCCCAGAAGTCCTACGTGGTCTTCGGGGCGGAGGACTTCACCGGCGTCACCCTCGACTCGATCGGCGACCGCGGCTTCACCGTCGCCGGCACCGGCACCGTCAACGGCAACGTCGGCTACTCGCTGGCGCCCGTGGGCGACATCAACGCCGACGGGCTCGACGACTTCGGCATCGCCGAGGTCGTCGCCGACACCCAGGGCCGCACCAACAACGGCCGGGTCTGGGTGCTCGCCGGCCGCGACGACATCTCCGACGTCGACCTGGGCAACCCGGCCGCCGGCGACGTCCTGCTCACCGTCGACGGGGCCTACTCCGAGGAGCGGATCGGCAACATCGCCCGCGTCGGCGACGTCAACGGCGACGGCATCGACGACTTCCTCCTCGGCGCCTACACCTCGACCCCGTGGGGCGCGGGCGTGGCCGTCCCCGGCGCCGCCTACGTCGTGTTCGGCGGCACCACCGGCAACGTCGACGCCCTGAACCTCGGCGACGACGGCTTCACCATCGTCGGACCGACCCGCCAGCGCGACCGGCTCGGCATCTCGGTCTCCGGCCTCGGCGACCTGGACGGCGACGGCAAGGCCGACCTCCTGATCGGCGCCGACGGCGTCAACAACGCGGCCACCGGCCCCCGCAGCGGCGGCGCCGCCGTCGTCTTCGGCTCGGCCGGCCTCGACCGGGTCTACACCGACCCCACCGCGGCCAACGGCCACACCGTCTTCACCTGCGCCGACGCCACCGTCCCCGACCCGGGGGCCTGCACCACGCCGACGCGCCGGGGCTACTGGGTCAACGGCGTCGCCAACAACGACTCCCTCGGCTACTCGGTCGCCGGGCTCGGCGACGTCACCGGCGACGACGTGCCCGACCTGGCCCTCGGCGCCTACGGCTACGACCCCCTCAACAGCGAGGGCGCCGCGATGAGCGGCGCCGGCGCCACCTTCGTCCTGCCCGGCGACGCCGATGCCGTCCTCGTCGACCTGGCCGACGGCCTGCCCGAGGGCGGCTACCAGATCGACGGCCTCGTCGCCGGCGACCGGGCCGGCCGCCAGGTCGCCCGGCTCGGTGACGTCGACGGCAACGGCACCCCGGACCTCGCCATCGGCGCCGACTTCGCTCGGCGCGGCCCCGACCTCACCGTCAACAGCCAGGAGGGCGAGGTCACCGTCGCCCTGATGGGCAAGCTGTCGACCGAGGTCGCCGTGACCGGCCCGGCCGGGGCGATGACGGGCACCGAGGTCACCTTCGACGCCACCGTCGCCAAGCCGGCCGGGGCCGAGGCCGTCGTCGCCACCGGGACCGTCGCCTTCACCGCCGGGGGCGCCGCCATCGCCGGTTGCGAGGCCGTCGCCGTCGTGGACGGGGCCGCCTCGTGCACCACGACCTTCGCCGCCGCCACCGACGGGCCGGTGGAGGCCACCTTCTCCGGCACCGACACCCTCCAGGAGGGCGCCGGGTCGACTCCGTTCGTCGCCACCGTGCCCAACAGCTCCGACCAGGCCTGGGTGCGCGCCGCCCACGAGGACTTCCTCGACCGGGCCCCGACGCCCGAGGAGCTGTCGACCACCGTCGCCCGCCTCGGCTCCGGCACCACCCGGGCCACCGTCGCCCGCGAGCTGTCGGGCAGCCGGGAGTGGATCGAGGTCTCGATCACCCGCTTCTACCTCGACACCCTCGAC
>CAYQGF010000435.1:0-3381 GCA_964416885.1 uncultured Iamiaceae bacterium | reverse complement strand
CCAGCCGACCTTCACCGCCCCGACCGGGCCGGCCACGCTCACCTTCGAGCTCACCGTGACCGATGACGAGAGCCTGACCGACACCGACACGGTCGTCGTCACCGTCAACGGCGTCCCCACCGCCGTCGCCGGGCCGGACCAGGAGGTCAACCTGGGCGACACCGTCACCCTCGACGGCACCGGCTCCACCGACCCCGACGGCGACACCCTCACCTACAGCTGGGAGCAGGCCGGCGGCGGCACCGTCGTCAGCCTCACCGGCGCCGACACCGCCCAGCCCACCTTCACCGCTCCCGAGGGCCCGGACACGCTGGCCTTCCGGCTGACGGTCACCGACCCGGGCGGTGAGAGCCACTTCGACGACGTGATCATCACGATCAACGGTCCGCCCACCGCCGATGCCGGCCCCGACCAAGGGGTCAACGGCGATGACACCGTGACCCTCGACGGCTCCGGCTCCACCGACCCCGACGGCGACACCCTCACCTACAGCTGGATCCAGACCGCAGGGATCCCCGTCACCCTGACCGGGGCCGACACGTCCCACCCGACCTTCACCGCCCACACCGGCCCCGACTCCCTCACCTTCCAGCTCACCGTCGATGACCAGAACGGCCGAACCGACACCGACGAGGTAACCGTCACGATCAACGGCATCCCCGTTGCCATCACCGGCCCCGACCAGGTCGTGAACCCCGGCGACTCCGTGATCCTCGATGGCCTCGGCTCCATCGACCCCGACGGCGGTCGACTGACCTACAGCTGGACCCAGACCGCGGGGATCCCCGTCACCCTGACCGGGGCCGCCACCTCCAAGCCGACCTTCACCGCCCCGGCCGGGCCGGCCACGCTGACCTTCGAGCTCACCGTCACCGACGACTGGGGTGTGTCCGACACCGACACCGTCACCATCACGGTCAACGGCACCCCCACCGCCGATGCCGGCCCGGGCCAGAGCGTCCAGATGGGCGATCCCGTGACCCTCGACGGCACCGGGTCGACCGACCCCGACGGCGACACCCTCACCTACGAGTGGGCCCAGACGGCAGGCCCGGCGGTGACCCTCACCGGTTCCAACACGGCCCAGCCCACCTTCACCGCCCCCGAGGGCCCGGCGACGCTGAGCTTCGAGCTCACCGTCGACGACGGCCGAGAGGGCACCGACACCGACACCGTGTCCGTCACGGTCAACGGGCCGCCGACGGCTGATGCCGGACCCGACCAGCTGGTCAACGACGGCGACGCCGTGACGCTCGATGGCCGGGGGTCGAGCGACCCCGAGGGCACGACGCTCATCTTCTCCTGGGTCCAGACCGGCGGCCCGGCGGTCACGCTCACAGGGGCCACCACGGCCCAGCCGACGTTCACCGCTCCGACCGGCCCGGCGTCGCTGACCTTCGAGCTGACCGTCGGCGACGGCGCCCGCGCCCACACCGACGTGGTGACCGTCACGGTCAACGGCGCGCCGACGGCCGCCGCCGGTCCTGACCAGGATGTCAACCTCGGCGATACCGTGACCCTCGACGGCACCGGCTCGACCGACCCCGACGGCGACACGCTGACGTACAGCTGGGCCCAGACCGCGGGACCGGCGGTCACCCTCACGGGAGCGACCACGGCCGAGCCGACCTTCGCCGCGCCCGAGGGCCCGGCCACGCTGACCTTCGAGCTGACCGTCGACGACGGCGAGGGTCGCACCGCGACCGCGACCGTGACCGTGACGGTCAACGGCCCACCGACGGCCGACGCCGGTGACGACTTCGTCGCCGTCGAGCTCACCACCGCCACCCTCGACGGCGCCGGGTCGAGCGATCCTGATGGCGACACCCTCAGCTACGCCTGGGTGCAGACCGCCGGCCCGGCGGTGACGCTCACCGGCGCCACCACGGCCGAGCCCTCCTTCGCCGTGCCCGAGGCGCCCACCACGCTCACCTTCGAGCTGACCGTCGACGACGGCGAGGGCCGCACTGCCACCGACACGGTGACGGTGACGTCGCTGGCCCGCTTCACGCCTGATCAGGCATGGGTCGACCACACCTACCGGGTGCTGCTCGACCGCGCCGCGGACACGACGGGCCTGGCGTACTGGGTCGGTCGTCTCGAGGATGGCGCGAGCCGGAGGGCCGTGGCCAAGTCGATCGCCTTCTCCCAGGAAGCCACCCGGGGCCATGTCCTCGACCAGCGCTACGAGGCCTGGTTGGGCCGTCGGGCCGACACCGGGGCGCGCGACTACTGGACGCCGCGCCTCCAGGGCGGCACCCCGCTGCGCACCCTCGAGCTGTCGATCCTGGCCTCGGGCGAGTTCTACCAACGAGCCGGAGGCACCGACGCCGGCTACGTGGCCAAGCTCTACGAGCTGCTGCTGGGCCGGGCGCCGTCGGCGGGCGACACCACCTTCTGGGCCGCCCGGGTGGCCAGCCACGGTCGGTCGTCGGTGGCCGGCAGCATCCTCGGCTCCACCGAAGTCGAGCGGCGACGGGTGGCCGCGGCCTACGTCGAGGTGCTCGGCCGGCCCGCCGACGCCGAGGGGCTCAGCTACTGGGCCGGCGTCCTCCACGACACCGGTGACCTGCGCCGGGTCGACATGGCGCTCGCTGCGGCCTGGGTGAACCGGCCCGGCTCGTCCACCGACCCCTCGCCGAGCATCAACTGACGCGCGGGTCGTAGGTTGCGACCCTGCCGCGACGGAGGTCCCCATGCAAAGGCTCACCGGGCTCGATGCCTCGTTCCTGTACCTCGAGACGCCCTCGTCGCACATGCACGTGGCCGGGCTGATGATCCTCGACCCGAGCGAGGTCGAGGGCGGCGTCACCCTGGAGAAGGTGAAGGAGGTCTACGGCGCCCGCCTCCACCTGGCCCCGCCGTTCCGGCGCAAGCTCTCCCTGGTGCCGTTCGGCCTCCACCACCCGCTGTGGATCGAGGACCCGGACTTCGACATCGACTTCCACGTCCGGGCCACCGCCCTGCCGGCGCCCGGCACCGACGAGCAGCTCGCCACCACGGTGGCCCGGCTGGTGGCCCAGCCCCTCGACCGCAGCCGCCCGCTGTGGGAGGTCTGGGTGATCGAGGGCCTGGAGTCCGGCTACGTCGCCTGCCTGTCGAAGGTCCACCACGCCGCCATCGACGGCGCCTCGGGCAACGAGCTCACCGTCGCCCTGCTCGACCTGACCCCCGACATCGCCGAGCACACGCCCACCGAGGAGTGGCAGCCCGACCGGGAGCCGACCGACCTGGAGAAGCTCGGCTACGCGGCCTCGTCGCTGGCCCGCCAGCCCTTCCGGCTGGCCAAGGCCGCAGCCCGGCTGCCCGGCGTGGCCCTGTCGTTCCGGCCCCGCGGCGGCGAGTCGCCCCGGATGGCCCCGCCGACGGCGCCCTTCACGG
>CAYQGF010000434.1:0-3391 GCA_964416885.1 uncultured Iamiaceae bacterium | reverse complement strand
TCGTCGCCGGAGGCCGGGCCGTCGGCGGGGGTGCTGGGCGGGACCGTCACGTTGAGGTCCTCGAGACCGGTGCAGGGGTCCTCGCCCGCCGCGGCGGCCTCGGCGTCGAAGAGGGCCGCCTGCGACTCGATCACCGGGCGGAACTCGAGCTTCGCCGTGGTGCCGACGATCTCGAGGGCCCGCTCGCGGTCCTGGACACCGGGCAGGTTGACCACCACGGCGTCGCCCTGCCGGGTGACCTCGGGCTCGGCCACACCGAGCCCGTCGATGCGGTTGCGGATGATCTCGACCGCTTGGTCGACGCTGTCGCTGGGCGGGTCGCCCGCCGCGGTGAGGGTCACCGAGAAGCCACCCCGCAGGTCGATCCCGAGCTGCGGGGTCGACTGGTTCACGGTCACGGTGACCAGGGAGAACGCGGCCAGGCCGAGCACCATCGCCAGGGCGCCGAGGCCGCGGTTGCGCAGCGACGCCAGGCGGCCCCGACGGTCGAGCAGCCGGCCGCAGGACCAGATGAAGGCCCCGACGAGGACGGCCAGGAGCACCCAGGCCGCCGTCGAGGCCTTGGTGTCGCTGATCGCCAGGTTGACGATCTGGGCGACGACGAGGAGCAGGGTGAGGAGCACCGCACCCTCGGGGCCGGCGAGACGGCGGCGACGGGCCCGACGGGACCCCTTGGGGCCCTTCGGCCCCTTCGTGCCCTTGGGCCGCGACGGGGCGGCGCGCTCGGAGCGGCCGGCGTCCTTGCTCGGTCGGGGCGGCGGGGCGCTGGCCTTGGCCGTGGAGACGGCCGGCTCGGGCGCCTCGTCGGCATCGCCCTCGTCACCCTCGCTCTCGTCGGCCGGCTCCTCGGCATCGTCGGCCGGCTCGGGCGCGGGCCCGGCCGGCGGAGCCGCCGTGTCGGACGTGGCCTCCGGTGAGGTCTCGTCGACCTCCGGAGCACCCTCGTCGTCGGTCGGCGTCGGGTCGTCGTCGCGCCCGTCGGTCACTGATCCCCCCGATCATCGTGGGCCAGCGATCGGCGGCGCGGCGCCGGGCACCGGGGAACGCCGACGGATCGGCCCACGGTGATGGCGAAGTGCGAGGTCAGCGGCAAGTACGGCACGCAGCGTCCGATCGACGTCCAGAAAACAGCCCGGGCGACACTAGTGCGCGGCCCCGGCGCCTCCCATACAGGCCCCCGTCAGCCCCAGATGGCGAGGACGTCGGACCGCCAGGAGGCCAGCCGGCCGGCCCGGATGGCGGCGTCGGTGCGGGCCACGAAGCGCAGCAACCACGACACGTTGTGGATCGTGAGCAGGCGGAACGCCGACAGCTCGCCGACCTGGAGCAGGTGGCGCAGGTAGCCCCGGGAGTAGCGGGCGCAGGTCGCGCACGGGCAGGTCGGGTCGAGCGGCTCCCGCGACCGGACGTTGGCGACCCGCTTGACGTTGAACCGGCCCGCGTCGGTGAGGAGCGTGCCGTGGCGGGCCAGCCGGGTCGGCAGGACGCAGTCGAACATGTCGACGCCGAGGGCGATCGCCTCGACCAGGCTGGCCGGGTCCCCCACGCCCATCAGGTACCGGGGCTGGTCCTCGGGCAGCTCGGCCAGGGCTGCGGCCAACGCCGGGAGCATCTCCTCCCGGCTCTCCCCCACCGACAGCCCGCCGATGCCGTAGCCGTCGAAGCCGACCGCCACGGTGCGGCGGGCGCTGTCGGCCCGGAGGGCCGGGTCGATCCCCCCCTGGACGATGCCGAACTGGGCCTGCACCAACCCCCGCTCGACATCGCTCGGCTGGCGGGCGAGGAAGGCGCTCCGGCCCCGCTCGGCCCAGCGGGCGGTGCGCTCGGTGGCGGTCCGGACCTCGCGCTCGGGCGCGGGCAGCCCCGGGCAGATGTCGAGGACCATCTGGACGTCCGCACCGATGTCGGCCTGGATGGCGGCGGCGGTCTCCGGGCTGAGGTGGTGGCGGCTGCCGTCGTAGGTCGACCGGAACAGGGCGCCGTCCTCGTCGACCTTGGGGTCGAGGCTGAAGACCTGGAACCCGCCCGAGTCGGTGAGGCTGTGGCCGTCCCACGCGGTGAACGCCGCCAACCCGCCCAGGTCGCGCACCACGTCGGCCCCGGGCCGGAGCATCAGGTGGTACGTGTTGGCCAGGACGACCGGCGGGGCGAGGGCGTCGAGGTCGTCGGCCCCGAGCGAGCGCACCGAGCCCCGGGTCCCGACCGGCATGAACGCGGGGCTGGCGAAGCTCCCCCGCGCCGTGTGGACGCGGCCGGCGCGGGCCGCGCCGTCCCGCGCCTCGACCTCGACCCGGGCCCGGCCCGGCGCATCGCTCATGCCCGACCCCCGGCTCGGCGTACGCGACGTGCCTGGCACGTCGCGTACGCCCACGTCGCGTCCGTCACGTCGCCCTCCCGGGGCGGCCGTCCAGCAGGCAGCAGTCACCGAAGGAGAGGAAGCGGTAGCCGTCGGCCCGGGCGGCGTCGTAGAGGCGGCGCCAGCGGGGCCCGACGAAGGAGTCGACCAGCACCAGCAGCGACGACCGGGGCACGTGGAAGTTGGTGAGGAGGGTGTCGACCAGGGTGGGCCGGGCATCGCCGTGGAGGTAGATGTCGGTACGGCCCTCCAACACGCCGGTGGCCTCGGCCGCCTCCAGGGTGCGGAGCGTGGTGGTGCCGACCGCGACGACGCGGCTCCCGTGGGCGCGGGCCGCCCGGCAGGCGTCGAGGACCTCGGGCGCGACGGCATAGGCCTCGTCGTGCATCACGTGGTCCTCGACGTGGTCGGTGGCGATCGGGCGGAACGTCCCCAGCCCGACCTTGAGCTCGACCCGCTCGATGCGGACGCCCCGCTCCCGGCAGGCGTCGAGGACCCGGTCGGTGAGGTGGAGCCCGGCGGTGGGGGCGGCGACCGAGCCGGGCGCCCGGGCGTAGACGGTCTGGTACCGCTCGGGGTCGTCGAGGGTGGCGTGGATGTAGGGCGGCAGCGGGACCTGGCCCACGGCGTCGAGGGCGGCCTCGCCAGCGTCACCCAGGTCGACCCGGCGGACCCCGTCACCCAGGTCGTCGTGGACGGTCAGGTGCAGCTCGCCGGCGGTCAGCGTCGTCCCCGGGGCCACCCGGCGGCTGGGGCGGACCAGCGCTCGCCAGGTGCCGGTCGGCTCCCGCTCCAGCAGCAGGACCTCGACCGCGCCACCGCTCGGCTTGGTGGCGTGGATGCGGGCCGGCAGGACCCGGGTGTCGTTCACGACCAGGACGTCGCCGGGGTCGAGGAGGGTCGGCAGGTCGCGCACGCCCCGGTGCTCCGGCGGGGCCAGCGGCCCCCGGTCGACGAGCATCCGGGCGCTGTCGCGGGGCTCGACCGGCACCTGGGCGATCCGCTCCTCCGGCAGCTCGTAGGCGAACGCCTCGA
>CAYQGF010000433.1:0-3401 GCA_964416885.1 uncultured Iamiaceae bacterium | reverse complement strand
CCGGTCGTGGTCACCACCTGCACCCGCCCGTCGGAGGCGCGCAGCGTCTCGGGCGATGCGCACCCGGCGGCGACCGGGACGGCGAGGGCCAGGAGCACCAGGGCCACCCGACGCTCCGCCGGCCCTGACGAGACCGACGAAGCCATGATGGCAGCCTTCTCCCGCGTCTCTCGACGCCGGCGCCACCAGGCCCGGCCGGCACCGAGCAGGGCTACCGCGCCGACGACGGCCAAGGCCGCCCAGGGCACGGCCCACACCTTGGCTCGGGCCCGGCTCGGCTCCACGGAGCCGTCCAATGGCTGGGTGATGGACTCGGTGGGCGTCACCGTGACCGAGACCGAGAGGCGGCCGAGCGGCACGACCCCGTCGACGATGGCCCGGTGGTCGACGGTGTGGCCGGGCAGCAGGTCGTCGACGGCCGGACCGCGCACCGCCCAGCGTCCCCGCCCCAACGGCCCGACGACGGCGACCTCGATCCGCCCGGTGAGCCGGACGTTCCCGCTGTTCCGCACGCGGTAGGTCACCGCGACCGCGCCCCGGCCGAGCGGGTTCGCGCTCGGCCGATAGGAGGCCCGGAGGTCGGTGACCACCAGGCGAGGCTCGATCGGCCCGGTCACCCGCAGGTGGACCCGCGCCCCGACCCGCCGCTCGGTCTCCAGCCCGACCTCTCCGGCAGTCGTGTCGCGCCGCGAGGCGAGGATGCCGCCCGCATGGTCCCCCGGGGCAGCGTCGTCAGGCACCCGCAGGGTGGCCTCGACGATCACGTGGCCCCGCGCCGGGACCTCGACCTCGCTCCGATCGAGGGTGAGCCAGGCCCCCACCCCCTCGGCCCGCTCGTCGGCGGCGGCCACGTCGAAGGCTCCGTCGGCGGGCCGGGCGTCGGCGGCGTAGACGTCGAGGGTGAGCGGCTCCTCGCTGTAGTTGTCGATCACCACGTGGTCGACCAGGGCCTGCCCGGGGTCGATCACGTGGTCGATCGACGCTCGCTCGTCCCGTCCCCCCTCCCCCGCCGGGGAGATGCCCCACGACACGGCGTCGTCGGCCGCCGGCTGGGCCAGCACGGTCGGGGCCGGGCCGAGCAGCAGGGCCAGGACGAAGCCGACCGGGAGGGCGCGGCGGAGGAGCGTCAGGGGAGGGGTGGGCACCGGTCCGGGCCTTTCGACGCGTCCGGGGCGGGCCCGACCGCGTCGGGCCCGCCCCGGACAGGGGGGAGGGAACGGGTCAGATGACCGTGAGGATCAGGAGCCCCTGGTAGGTGCCGGGCTCAAGGGTGAGGGGCGCCTCCAGCCGCAGGTCGGCGCCGAGCACCGCTGCACCCCGGCTGGCGCCGGTCGCACCCTGGCCGAGGAGGCTCCATCCGCCGACGCCCGGGCCGCCACTGAGGGCGGGCGCCACGGCACCACCGGCGGTGACCGTCTGGCCGGCCGAGGCCGCGAGGACCTCAGGCGTCCAACCCATGTTGCTGCCGCCGAGCACATCACCGTCGACGGTGGTGAAGGCCCGGACCCGACCGTTGGCGGTCCAGCCCAGGTCGCCCGGTCGGGTGTCGGTGACCCGGATGCCGCCAACCGCGCCAGTCGCCACGTAGCGGTCGGCGGCCGGGTTGAGGGCCAGGTCGGTGAGCCGGACGTCGCGGTTGGCCTCGTCGACGCTGATGACCAGCGACCCGGCGTCGGCCGGGAGCTCGGTCGTGATGACCGGCCCCTCGACCGGCGGGTTCCCGTGGTCGTCGACGAGCAGGGTGACCGCAGGGGACTCGGCGATCACTTGGTGGTCGTGGTCGTAGAGCCGGACCATCACCTCGGTGCCGTGGTCGGCGCCGCGGACGACCGTGCCGTAGGTGGAGCCGAGGGCACCGGCGACGACGGTCCAGTCGGTCGCCCCGGCCGGGCGGGTGAACCAGTGGTAGTGGTCCTCGTCGGTGGCCGGGTCCTGGACCGCGGTCAGGGTGGCGATCTCACCGGTGTGGTAGTGGGCCACCAGGCCGGAGATCGACAGCGAGACCTCGGGGTCGGTGCTGCCACCGTCGTCGGGCAGCTCGTCACCGACCCAGAAGGTGTACGTGACCGGCTCGGCCAGGCGGGCGGCAGCGTCGCCGGGCAGCGTCACCGCGGCCTGCACCGTGACCCGGTACTCGCCCTCGGCGGTGAAGCCCCACGCCATGTGCTCGTGGTTGGCCAGGCTGGTGAAGCTGCTCCCGGCGACGGTCGAGTTGAGGAAGGGGATCGGCGCCTCGTCACCGGCCTGCCAGGTGGCGAAGTTGCCCGGGCCGTCGTAGCCGACGATCTGGTAGGTCACCGAGGCCGAGGTCGGGGCCTCCGGGATCGAGTAGCCGAACCCGGCGAAGATCCGCCCCAGGATGTTGGTCTGGGGCAGGACGTAGATGGTGGCCCCGACCGAGGTGAAGCCGGGGATGCCGTTGGCGATGTAGGCGTTGGCGGCCCGCCCGTCGACCGCCGGCCGCACGTGGACCACCACATCGTCGGCCGGGCGCAGGACGTGGCCGGGCGAGCCGGTGTCGTCGTTGACCTGGAGCACGGGCTGACCGTCGACGAGGGTCGAGTAGAAGAGGTCCAGGTGGCCCTGGGAGATGACGACCTTGCCGTCGTAGCGGCCGGCGGCCGAGGCGATCGACGGGGCCAGCAGCGTGCCGGCGAGGGCGATCACCAGCGCCAGGGCTGGCGCGACGATTCGTCGTTGGGTACGGGTCACGAGTTCCTCCTTCATGGGGGCCGGACATCGGCCGTCCGTCCTGACGGGCCCCGTCAGGCTCCGATCAGGAATGAGAACCATTCTTAGATTGATGGAGACGAGACGTCAAGACGAGGAGGGCGCCGACCAGGAAGCACGCCACCCCGACGAGGAGCAGTGGGCCGATCTCGCTGCCGGTCCGGGCCAGGAACCCTTGCACCGAGGGCCCTGGTCGGGGCCCGTCGCCCCCCGACCCCCCATCCGATCGCGCCGGGGCGGGGCCGCCGCCTCCGGCTCGCCGGGCCTCGGACAGCCGCGTCGTGATCGACACTCCGTCGGGCCCCCGGTCGTCCGGCGCGGCCCACTCCTCCCCCGCCGGCCACGCCCCTGGGTCGGCCGCGCCCGCCACCCGGCCGGGGACCACGACGACCATGACGAGGAGCAACCCGGTCCCGACGACGCGCCATCGCATCGCCAGAGCCTAGTCGATAATGAGTCTCGTTATTGTTGTGGGACCAACCGCTCGCGCTCGGCCGCCGCCTCCTCGGTCCCGATCTCGGGCTCGGCCAGCACGCTCAGGAGCAGGGCGACCCCCACCGCCCCGGGGTCGGCGCTCCCCAGCGCCCGGTCACCGACGTAGCTCGACCGACCGCGGCGGGCCCGGAGGGACGCGGTGCCGAGCGCCCCGTCGACCGCGGCCCGCAGCATCG
>CAYQGF010000432.1:0-3435 GCA_964416885.1 uncultured Iamiaceae bacterium | reverse complement strand
CTCCTCGTCGCCGCCGGCTACCGGTTGGAGCGCAGCCGGGTGCTCGACCTGTTCCCGGAGACCTCCCACGTCGAGGTCGTCAGCCGGTTCGTGCGGGCCCCGGGATGACGACGCCGCCCGAGGCGATGGGACCGAAGCGGCCCGGCTGGCGCCATGCGCCGAGCCCGCACCGCCTGGCCCCCGACCACCCGCTGAGGGCGGAGATCCTGGCCGCCCACGAGGCCGCCCTGGCTGCTGGCGAGCCCACCTACGTCGACCCGGCGAGCGGGCTCCGGGCCATGACCGCTGACGCCCTCGCCGCCCGCGGCTGCTGTGGGACCGGCTGCCGCCACTGCCCCTGGGCCGATTGAGCGGTCGGTGACGTCCCGGGCCGGGCGTCGGGGCCGAGGGCCCGGTCGGCCAGGGCCCCCAGCAGCCTGACGATGGCCACACGGACCAGCGTGAACAGGAGCCGGCGCTCGGCCACCTCGAACACCGCCCGACCAGGCGTGGCGACGAGCAGGATCACCAGCGTGAGCAGCATGGTGAGCCCGGACCCCACCGCGGCCGGGGCGACGACGAAAGGGGTGTCGGGGCCCACGCCCGCCCGTCGCTCCACGGCTCGTGAGCGTAGGGAAGCACCTCCGCGCCGTCGATCGGACCGAGCGCGTACGAATGGTGCCAGGCACTTTCCGTACGGCCAGGATGGGCGGATGGACGAGGCTGCGCTCCGGGACCTGGTCGCCGCGGTGGCGAGCGGCGCGGTCGGCCCCGACGAGGCGGTCGCCCGGCTCCGGCGGCTGCCCTTCGCCGACCTCGGGTTCGCCCGGGTCGACCACCACCGCCTGGTCCGCACCGGGCTGCCCGAGGCGGTCTACGCCCCGGGCAAGACCCCGGCCCAGTGCGCCGCCCTGGTGGGCGAGCTGCTGGCCGCCGAAGGCGGGCCGGTCCTGCTGACCCGGGCCGACGCCGACCAGGCGGCCGCCGCCCTGGCCGCCCACCCCGACGGTGCGGTCACCGGCGACCGCCACCGGCTCGTCGCCTGGCGCCCGGCCTCGCCCCGCGATGACGTGACGACCCTCGTGGTCAGCGCCGGCACCGCCGACCTCCCCGTGGCCGACGAGGCGGCCGCCACCCTCACCGCCCTCGGCCTCCCGCCCGACCGGCTCACCGACGTGGGGGTGGCCGGCGTCCACCGGCTGCTGGCCGACGTCGACCGGCTGGCCGCGGCCGACGCCGTCGTCGTGGTCGCCGGCATGGAGGGCGCCCTGGCCTCGGTGGTCGGGGGGATGACGGCCGCACCGGTCGTCGCCGTCCCCACCAGCGTCGGCTACGGCTCCTCGCTGGAGGGCGTGACCGCCCTGCTGGCCATGCTGTCGAGCTGCGCCGCCGGCATCACCGTCGTCGGCATCGACAACGGCTACGGCGCGGCCTGCGCGGTCAGCCGCCTCCTGGCCCGGAGCGGGACACCGGCCGGTGCCTGACGGACGCGGGCGGACCGTCGCCTGGTTCCACTGCTTCTCCGGCGTGGCCGGCGACATGGCCCTCGGCGCCCTGGTCGACGCCGGGGCTGACCTCGAGGAGGTCACCGCCCTGGTCCGCCGGCTCGGCGTCGACGGCTGGACGTTGGAGGCCGAGCCCGTCCTGCGCTCCGGCGTGGCCGCCACCAAGGTCCACGTCCGCACCGCCGAGGACCACCACCACCGGACGTGGCGCACCATCCGGGGCCTGCTCGACGGGGCCGGGCTGCCCGAGCGCGTCCACGCCCGGGCCACCGCCACCTTCGCCGCCCTGGCCCGGGCCGAGGGCGCCCTCCACCGCACCGACCCCGACGTCGTCCACTTCCACGAGGTCGGGGCCCTCGACGCCATCGTCGACGTCGTCGGCACCTGCGCCGCCCTGGAGGTCCTCGGCGTCGACACCGTGACCTGCTCGCCGATCGCCCTTGGCCTCGGCCGGGTCACCGCCGCCCACGGCCACCTCCCCAACCCGGCCCCGGCGGTCCTCCGGCTGCTGGAGGAGGTGGGTGCTCCGGCCCACGGCATCGCCACGCCGGTCGAGCTGACCACGCCCACCGGCGCTGCCCTGATGGCCGCCCTGGCCGACGGGTTCGGGCCCATGCCGGCCCTGGCCGTCGTGGCCTCGGGCTACGGCGCCGGGACGGCCGACCCCGACGGCGTGGTCAACGCCACCCAGGTCGTGCTCGGCACCGCTGCCGACGAGGGTGGGGTCGGCCGTCCCGGTGGTCAGCCGGTCCAGACCCTTGAGGCGACGCTCGACGACGCCACCGGCGAGGTGCTGGGCGCCACCGTCCCGGCCCTGCTGGCCGCCGGGGCCCTCGACGCGTGGGTCACGCCGGTGGTCGGGAAGAAGGGCCGACCGGCCCACGTCGTGAGCGCCCTGGTCGTGCCGGCCGCCGCCCCCGCCGTGGCCGAGGCCCTCCGGTCGTCCACCGGCAGCCTCGGCGTGCGGGCCACGACGCAGGAGCGCTGGCCGGCGACCCGGGCCTTCGCCACCGTCGAGGTCGACGGCCACCCGGTGCGGGTCAAGGTCTCGCCGGTCCGAGCCAAGGCCGAGCACGACGACGTGGCCGCCGTCGCCGCCGCCACCGGCCGGTCGGTCCCCGAGGTCGCGGCCCGGGCCGAGGCGGCCTGGTGGGAGGCTCAGCCATGACGGTGCGGTGGGACGTCCTCGACGTCGCCCTCGACCACCTGCGCCACGAGCTGCGCCAGCTCGGCACCGTGGTGGTGGCCTTCAGCGGGGGCGCCGACTCGGCGTTCCTGGCCTGGATGGCCCACGAGGTGCTGGGGGCCGACGCCCGCGCCGTCACCGCCGTGTCGCCGTCGCTCGCCCCCGAGGAGCGGGCCGACTGCCGGGCGCTGGCCGCCGAGTGGGGGCTGCACTGGTCGGAGGTCGTCACCGACGAGGCCGACGACCCCCGCTACGTCGCCAACGACGGCGACCGCTGCCGCTGGTGCAAGGAGGCGTTGCTGGACGCCCTGGGCCCGCTGGCCGCCGTCGCCCGGAGCGAGCCGGCCGCCACCGTCGTGCTCGGGGTCAACGTCGACGACCTGGGCGACCACCGGCCCGGCCAGGAGGCCGCCGCGGCCCGGGGCGCGGTGTTCCCCCTGGTCGAGGCCGGGTTCACCAAGACCATGGTGCGGCAGGCGTCCCACCGGCTGGGGCTCCGCACCTGGGACAAGCCGGCGGCCGCCTGCCTGGCCTCCCGGGTCCCGTACGGCACCGCGGTCACCGTCGAGGTGCTCGACCGGGTCGGCCGGGCCGAGGCCGCCCTCCACGCCCTGGGGTTCCCCGAGGTCCGGGTCCGCCACACCGCCTCCACCGCCCGGGTCGAGGTGCCGCTCGACCGCCTGGCCGACGCCGTGGCCCGTCACGCCGACGTCGTCGCCGCGGTCAAGGGCGCCGGCTACCGCCGGGTCACCCTCGACCCGGGCG